>JAUXCH010000260.1 GCA_030618975.1 Planctomycetia bacterium | reverse complement strand
GGGTACGGTGGTTTCGGATCTCGGCGATGAGGTCGTCCGCGAGGGTGAGCAGGCTGCCACGCAGTCGGGCGCGGTCCCGCGGGTTCTCCGCCGTCTCCGACAGGGTAAGCAGGCCGCGCAGTCCGCCGGCAGTGTTGAGGAGGTCGTGAAAGAACGTGCGTTCGAGGACCTGGCGACGCTTCTCCGCACTGATGTCGCGCATGGCGACGAACACGACGGGGAGGTCGTCGAGGAGCGTGGGCGTGGCGCTCACCTCGAGGTCGAGGGCCGCGCCGCTCGTCGTCGCGATGCGACACTCGTCGGTTTCCGTCCTCCCGGACTCGAGACTCTTGAGGATGGCGCCGGCGAGACCGCAGTAGGCGCAGCGCTTGCCCGTCCCGCAGCCTCCCGGCGCCTCGGCCGCGCTCCGGCAACCGTACGCCTCGCCCGGACGCACACCGAGCAGCGCCTCGACCGAGTCGAGGCCGAGGTCGTCGAGAAGACGCTGGTTCGCGGCGAGGATCTGCCGGAACTCGTTGAGGACGACCGCGGGACCCGGTAGCCCGTCGAGCACGTGGCGGACGGTCTCGGTCGCACGCACCCGCTCCGCGGTGTCCCCCACCTCTGCCGTACCCGCCCGCTCGGCCGGCAGGAAGAAGGTGTCTCTCGCTTCGTTCTCCGGCATGGGGTCGTCTCCCCTCACGCTTCGAGGCCTCACTCGTGATGGTTCTGGACCAGGAGTTCCCTTAACTCCCCTGCGTCGTCGACGGACTTCACGGCGAGCGAGACCCGGTTGTCGGCGTCGAGCGCCTTCCAGTACGCGCCCAGCACGTCTTCCGCAGTCCCGAGGAGCGGAAGAAGCAGGGGGTCGCCGACGAAGCTCGGAAGCGGCGAGCCGTCCCCCATGTACGTGGTCAGGCCGTAGGCGAGGCCCGGCGCAGGATCGGCGGGGCGATAGGTGAACCGATCGGTCAGGGCGGGGTCGATGGCGTTCGCTTTGAGGAGGCTGAGGGAGACGGCCTTCTCCCCCTTCCGGCAGTCGAGCTTCGCGGTGATGCGCGGCGTGTAGTTCGGCGCGTCGGGCTCGCGCTCGCGGGCCTCGAGCGCAGCGGCGAACCGGCCCCCTTCGAGCATGACCTCGTAGACCGTATCCGTCTGGTCGCCGTTGCTGACGATCTGGATGCCGGGCAACGCGAGCATGGCGTCGTAGATGATGAGGCTCGGGTCCTCGACCTTGCTCTCGTCGACCGGTTCGGTCCAGAGGCGATCCCCGTCGACACAGAAGCGGCGGTTCCGGCTGTTTTCGCTCCGACCCATGATGAAGTAGACGAGCAGCCAGCCGTCGTCGCCAGCGGCGCGGCCCACGGCGAGCCCGCGGCCGGGGTAGCGGTTCTTCTTCAGGTGTCGCTCGAAGGTGCGCTTCGCGACCTGCCTCGCGTCCATCTCGGCTCCTCCTGCACGGGACCATCATCCTACGTCCGGCCCACGTCCAAGCGGTAGGGAGGATTCCTCCGCCCCGGGCTCCTCGCCGTCGACGTGGGGCTAGAATCCCCCGAGCCAAGTGGAGGAGCGAACCCTGGACACGACGGAGGATCTCAGCCCTGCCTGCCTCGTGCTCACCGCGGAGACCACGCTCTGGTGCGAGGTGCTGCGACCGGCATTGACGGTGGCATCCCTCTCCGACGGCCGTGCCCTGGTTCCGGAACGGATCGACGCGAGCGAGGCGTGGAACGCCGCGACCGAACGATCGCTTCGCCTGCTCGAGTACGGCGCGTTGCTGGTAGCGGACCTCGTCGACCTCGACCCCGCGCTGTTCGAGCTGATCTCCTGGCACGCGCGGGCGAGACCCGGCAGCACGTTGCTGCTTCGACGGGGTGACCGGCCGCTCGCGCTGGAACTCCACGAGTTCCTCGTCCGCGTCTACGACCCGTCCGACGCGGCGCAGTGCCGGCTGGAGATCGCGTCGCGCGCGGCGGTCGGCGGGGAGCGGCGGGCGGAAGAGGGCCCACAGAAGACGACCCTCACCGTCCCGCGCGACAATCTGGCGCTTCGCCACAGACGCGAGAAGAGCGGCGTGATCGACGCCTTGCTGCTGGCGAGCCGGGACCTGCTCGACGGAAACGTCGAAGGCGCCACGAACGCCATGCGTGAGGCCGTGGCGTCGGAACCCCACGCGGCGGACCTCCGCCTGCGGCTGGCGCTCCTCCATCGACGGGCGAGTCGCTGGGCCGAGGCGATCCAGGAGCTCGAGCTCGCGGTGCACGCCGATCCCCAGTCGGTGGCGATCTGGCGCGAGCTGGGCATCGCTCGCGACCGCGGCGGCGTGGCCGGCGCGGAGGAGGCGTTCCGCAAGGCACTGGAGTTCCACGACGACTACGAGGCCCTCGTGGCCCTCGCCTTGTTGCTCTCACGCCGCGGCGGAGAAGACGAGGAGGCCGGCCGGCTGCTCGAGCGCGCGATGGAGATCTCGGGGTGGCAGCTCAACCTCGTGCTCCCGACCCTCGTCCACCGCGCCGGCCGGCTCGGTCGCATCGCCGTCGCCGGCGAGGAGCGGAAGCGCGTCGAGCAGGTGCTCGCGATCCGGGAAGCCCAGGCGCAGGCCACCCCGCCCGAGGACGCGCCGTGGAGCTTCTTCGACGCGGCGCGTGCGCACGTGCTGCTCGGGAACCTGGAGGCTGCGCAGGGCATCGCCAAGGCCGCGGGCGAGCACCTCAGCGCGCGGTGGCAGGCGGGAACGTTCGCGCGCTCGCTCGAGGCCTTCGAGCAGGCGGGGATCGACGTGCAGGGCCTCCGCGAGGGCCTGGGCATCCGACCGCAGAAGGCGGAGGCGCGGAAGGCGAAGGCCGCGCCGGACACGGAGCCGGAGCGCGCGCGCACCTTCCAGGCGGCGGTCCGCGATCCCTCGTGGTTCGTCGAGAACGTGCCGTGCATGAGCGCGTGTCCGGTCGGCACGGACGCGGGTGCGTACGTGCATCTCCTGGCCCAGGGAAGGGCAGAGGACGCGTACCGGGTGGCGCGCGGGCCGAACCCGTTCGCGTCGACCTGCGGACGCATCTGCGCCGCACCCTGCGAGGACGCGTGCCGGCGCGGGCACATCGACGACGCGGTCGAGATCCGCTCCATCAAGCGCTTCCTGACCGAGCGCCACGGCGTGGAGGGGCACCTGCCCGCCGCGGCGGACGTGCTCGACGGCTCGTCCGCGCCCTGCATCGAGGGCGAGGCGTACGGGAGCCGGCTCAAGAAGCTGGGGGCAGGGACGACGACGGATCGCAAGGTCGTGGTCGTGGGCGGCGGACCGGCAGGGCTCGCCTGTGCGCACGATCTCGCCTTCCTGGGGCACCGGGTGACGCTGTGGGAATCGACCGACCAGCTGGGCGGGATGATGCGCCAGGGCATCCCGATCTACCGCCTGCCCCGCGAGCTGCTCGACAAGGAGATCCAGGCCATCCTCGACCTGGGCGTGGAGGTGAGGCTCGGCGCCGGTCTCGACGCGCAGCGCACCCTGGACACGCTGTTCGAGGAGGGCGCGGAGGCCGTGTTCCTCGCCTCGGGTGCGGGTCGGGGCCGCTACCTCGAGGTCGAGGGCGCGCACCTCGACGGCGTCGTACGCGCCATCGACTTCCTCCTGAACGTCAACGAGGGCTTCCAGATGGACCTCGGGCGCCGCGTGCTCGTGGTGGGCGGGGGCAACGTGGCCATGGACGTGGCCCGCACGGCGCGACTCGGCCGCACGCCGCAGGGGGGCTCGCGGTCCCAGTTCTCCGAGGCGGCGTCGAAGCTCTTCGGCCCCAACCTCCCCCACCCGGTCCTCTGGGGCCTCATGCGCGGCTCGACCCGCGACGTGCACGTGGTGGCGCGGCAGCCGCTCGGCGAATGGCCGGCGCAGCGCACCGTGCGCGGCGTGGAGGAGATGCGCGAAGCGGAGGAGGAAGGCGTCGTCTTCCATCCGCTTCGGGGCGTGCGCCGATTCGTCGGCGAAGACGGCCGCTTGAAGTCCGTGGAACTGGCGGAGGTCGTGCAGCTCAAGGACGCGGAGGGACGCTACCGGCCCGAGTACGGCGCGTACGCGGCCGAGACGATCCCCTGCGACATGGCGTTCCTCGCCGTCGGCCAGGAACCCGATCTCGACTACCTCGCGGGGACGTCCGACGTGCACAGGACGGACGGCGGGCTGATCGAGGTGGATCCCGCCACGCTCGAGACGAGCCGGAAAGGCGTGTGGGCGGGCGGCGACGCGGCGTTCGGACCGCGCACGCTCATCGAAGCGGTGGGCGACGGGAAGCGCGTGGCCCGCAACATCCACGCGTACCTGGCGGAGGGGCGGACGCTCCCCGTCACGTACAGCTTCGAGCACGTCCACCCGCGCACCGTCCCCGCGGCGACCGACTACGACCGCCTCGAACGCGTCTCGCCGCCCAGCCAGGCGGTCGAGCGTCGGACCGGCATCGCGGAGATCGAAGGCTGCTTCGACGAAGCCGAGGCCGTCCGCCAGGCCGAGCGCTGCCTCGTCTGCCACGTCCAGACCGTCTACGACGGGGACCTGTGCATCGCCTGCGGCCGGTGCACGGACGTCTGCCCGTACGCCTGCCTGTCCTTCGTGAGCCCGAGCGCGGTCCAAGCCGACGGACTCTACGACCACGTGCTCGCCGAGGCCGGCGCCGACGCCGTCGTGATGGTGAAGGACGAGGATCGCTGCGTCCGCTGCGGCCTGTGCGCGGAGCGGTGCCCGACGCACGCGATGACGATGGAGCGGTTCGACACGACGGTCCATGCCCCGGGAGCCACGGTGTGAAGGACGATCCCCCCGAGACCACGAGGCGCAACCTGCTCTGGAAGAGCGTGGTCGCAGGCACGGGGCTGGGCCTGCTCGCGACGGCGCTCGCCTGGGCGAGGTCCCTGTCGCCCAAGGTGCTCTACGAACCGCCCACGAAGCGCCGGATCGGACCGCCGGGGAGGTTCCCCGAGGGCCGGACGTTCCTCTCCGAGGAGCGGATCTTCGTGCTCCGGCAGGGGAACGCGTACCGCGCGATCTCCGCCGTCTGTACGCACCTCGGCTGCACGGTCGGGGAGGCGGACGGCGGTGGCTACCACTGTCCCTGCCACGGCAGCTTCTTCTCCGAGACCGGCACGAACGAGGCGGGGCCCGCGCCCAGGCCGCTGCCCTGGCTGCCCCTGACCGTGACCGGTGGAGCCCTCGTGGTCGACCTCGAGGGCGAGGTCGGGCCCGACCACCGCCTCGAGGTCGCGGTGGAAGGGAAGCCGCAGTGAGCGAGCACCGTCGCCCTCCGCGCCTGCTCACCACGTGGATGCCGAGGACGCCGCGCGAGGCGAGCGAGGCGGTCGTCCAGAACTTCGCGCTCCACGCCTTCCCCGCCCGGATCACGAAGCGCGCGCTCTCGTGGCTCGCCACGGGCTGGCTCGGCACCGCGTCGATGCACCTGTTCGTCATCCTGACGGTGACCGGGCTCGTCCTGATGTTCCTCTACGTGCCGAGCGTGGATCGCGCGTACGACTCGGTGAAGGACCTCCAGTACGTCGTCGCCTTCGGGTCGTGGATCCGCGGAACGCACCGCATCGCGGCGCACCTCATGGTCGTCGCGGTCGTGCTGCACCTCGTCCGCGTGTTCCTGACCGGCGCGTACAAGCGCGAGGGACCGCCCGGCTCCTTCCGGCCGATGAACTGGTGGCTGGGCCTCGCCCTGCTCCTCCTCACCTTCGGGCTCTCGTTCACCGGCTACCTGCTCCCGTGGGACCAGCTCGCCTACTGGGCGGTCACCGTGGGCACGCAGATCGCCGCCGCCGCGCCCCTGATCGGCGAGGATCTGCGAGGGCTGCTGCTGGGCGGAACGACGGTCGGACAGTCCGCCCTGATCCGCTTCTACGTGCTGCACTGCTTCGTCCTGCCCATGGCCACGATCTTCCTCGTGTCCTGGCACTTCTGGCGCATCCGGAAGGACGGCGGCCTGGCGGTCGCCGACCGCGTGGGTGACGCCGTGAAGGCGAGGGCGAAGGCGCTGCCCCCCAAACCGGGGAAGACCTACACCCTCATGGGCTCCACGGAGGGCGGCACGGTGCAGGTCGAGACGCCCGTCGCGCTCATGGAGGAGGAGAGCGAGTCGAGCGTGCCGCACGTCGTACGGCGCGGATTCGTCGTCTTCCTCGTCACGTTCGCGCTCTGCAGCCTGCTGGGGCTCCTCCTGCACGCCCCCCTCGAGGAGGCGGCGAATCCCGCGGTCACGCCGAACCCGGCCAAGGCCCCCTGGTACTTCCTCTGGCTCCAGGAGCTCGTCTCGATCCTCACCTTCCGCATCGGCGACACCGTGATCGACGGCACCCTGATCGGCGGCATCCTCCTGCCGGGCCTGATCGTCACCGTCCTCGCGGCCTGGCCGTTCCTCGACCGCAGTCCCGCGGCGGCGGCCGGCGTCTGGTTCCACCGCACGCGCCGGCGGCAGAACGTGATCTTCCTCGTGCTGCTCCTCGCCGCCGTCGTGCTCACGATCATCGGCACCTTCTTCCGCGGACCCTACTGGGGATGGGTGTGGCCTTGGGACCCGTCCTCTCCCGTCCATACCTTCTTCTAGGCCTTCTTCCAGGAGACGACGTGCGCGAGCCCACCTCCCCCCGCTCCGACCGGATCGTGTTTGCGGTCGCCGGCGCCGTCGTCCTGCTCGCGGCGGTGATCGCCTTCGCGCGCGAGATCTCGCCCGAGTGGGCGGCGGTCCAGGACGAGGTCCGCGCCGTCGTCGGCCAGCGCCTCGGCGCCGAACGCGCGGCCGCCGTGCCGGACGGCATCGAGCAGGTCTGGATCGAGCAGCTCGCGCGCGCCGACCGCTGCATCACGTGCCACGCCACGATCGAGTGGGGCGCGGAGCTCGCCGACGCGCCGCATCCCGCCCGCTCGCACCCGCCGGGCTACCTCGAGGCGCACCCCGTGGCGTCGTTCGGCTGCACGCTCTGTCACGGCGGCCAGGGGGCTGCGACGACGAAGGACGCGGCGCAGGGTCGCGTTCCCCACTGGGAGGAGCCGCTGCTCGACACCGCGCTCGCGTC
>JAUXCH010000997.1 GCA_030618975.1 Planctomycetia bacterium | reverse complement strand
GTCTTCGCGATCCTGATCCTCGCGGCCGAAGCCGCCCTGGCCGACCCCGTCGAGCTCCCGATCGTGGTCGACGGAGCCTCGTACACGGTGCCCGTCTACTCGATCGACGGGACGACCGAGGCCCGGTCCACCGACGTCATCCCGGTTCGCGAGTTCCTCGTGACGCGCGGCACGGAGCCCACGCTGCGGTTCAGGTCGGGGCCCGGGCGCTTGTGGCAGATTGGCGCCGACGGGCACGAGTGGCTCGTCGCCGCGACCGCGGCGGCGCTCCGTCCCGGCGAGGCGCCGGACGGGGACGTCGTGGACGGTGACACGAGCCAGGGTGGGCTCGAGCCCGAGACGGACGTGCTCCTCACGCTGTCCGCGGCCGAGACTGCCGGGCTGCGTGGCGTTCGCGTGTGCGGTGGGTCGGCGGCGATCGCGGGGCGCATCGAGACCCTCGACCTGGCACGCGTGGCGATCCTCGTCGCCGGTCGGGCGCACGAGCGAGTTCCCCCGCTCCCCGCCGGCGTCCGCTACCTCGTGTTCGGTGGCGGCCCTTCGCGCGTGGGGCCCGACGACCTCCAGCCACTCGCCTCGCTCCGCGGTCTGCACCTGCTGGTGCTCGGCCGGGCCGCTTCCGACGTCGTCACCGATCTTGCCCCGCTGGCTTCCCTCGCCGAGCTGCGCCGCCTTTCGCTGTCCGGCCGCCGCGTTCAGAGCTTCGATCCACTCGGCAAGCTCGCGGCGCTTCGCGCGCTCGACCTCACGCGGTGCGCCGACAGCCTGGACCTCGGCTTCGCCAAGGGCCTGGGCCGGCTCCGGGTGCTCGAGCTCGGAGGGACGCGAGCCGCCGACCTCTCGCCCCTGGCGGGACTCGCCGAGCTCAGAACCGTGGACGCACGGCAAGCGAGGGTTCGGACGCTCCCCGCCGGCCCCCTGCCGGTGCTCCGGGAACTGAACCTGCTCGGAACACCCGTCCGGCGGGATCTCGTCGCCGCGTTCCGCGCCGCGCATCCGGCCTGCAGGGTCGACGCCTCCTACCGCGACGTCCTCCTCGAGGCTGTCGGCGCCGTCGATCGCATCCGCGTGCGCACAGGTGGAACGTGCCACCGGCAGCCCGGCGAGAAGACGCTCGTCGAGGTCACGAAGCCCAAGGATGTGGCGGCCCTCGTCGATCTCCTCCGGTTCGAGGACACCGAGCCCGCTGCGTACTGCATGTGTTGCGGAAGACCGACGTTCGAGCTGTATCGCGGGAACGAGCTGCGCGCATCCCTCGGCTTTCACCACGGGCTCCGCTTTCGCTGGTCCGACGGCCGCTGGCCGGGCGACGCCCCCTTGACCGAGGAGGCGGGCGAGAGGCTCAGCGCCTGGCTGGCGGTGCATGGCGACCCCGTGCCGAAACGCGAGCGCGACGAGGGCGCCACGGCGCGGGCCAAGGCGAGGCGCCGGAGTGCGCGGGAAGCCGAGATGCTCCCCGTGAGCGCACTCGACGAGTTCGTACCAGGCAACGTGCTCGACGCGGAGTCGGGTCGGAAGGTCCTGCGGCGGCACGTGCCGGACGCGTCGGCGCTGCGTCTGCTCGCGTTTCGACTCATCGGGTGCGCCGCCGGCGTGGAGGGGGGGATCCAGATCGCG
>JAUXCH010000745.1 GCA_030618975.1 Planctomycetia bacterium | reverse complement strand
GGCACCTCGGCGCTGACCTGTGTCTCGCCCTGCACGGCGAAGACGCGCAGGAGCGGTTCGGAGGTCTCGGCCACGTCGAGATCGGGTGCCGTGTACCGGGCCCTGTCGCCGTCCGCCTGCAGCTCTCCGGGGCCGCTGAGATGCCAGGAGAAGCCCACGTCACCGGAGCAGGGGCGACCGTCCGCGTCCAGGGCGCGGGCCCGCAGGCTGCGGGTCGCGAGCGGAGGGATCCGCAACGTGCCGGGGCGGACCGCCACCTGCGCGAGGGGACCGGGCGGAAAGAGGTGGACGTCGGTCTCCGTCTCGTCGCCGGACGGCGCCTCGGGCTCGGGATCGACGTCGCAGGGTTCGGGCCCCGGCACGGTCCCGGGCCCGAGCACCTCGCCCTCTGCCGCGGAGGGGACCTGCGCGTCACCGGCCGCGGCGCCATCCCCGCCCCCCGGACTCCGCCCGTCGCCGCCGGCTTCACGGCCTCGCACGGTGAAGAAGTCGTAGTCGGGCAGGCGACTCGCCACGGAGCGAAACGCCTTGCGGATGTGCCGGGCGAGGTTCTCCTGGCGCAAGGCGGCGCGCCGGCGTCGTTCGTCCTCGATGTGCTGCACGAGCTCGTGCTCGAGTCCTTCGAGGGCGGTCAAGAAGGCGGCGACCGGCTCGTCGTGCGTGAAGCCGCGCCGCGATCCCGGCGCGACGTGCAGCTCGGGAAAGTCGATCACGCCTTCGAGCAGCCCGCGGCTCCAGGGATCGCGCCGTTCGTCCGCACCGTCGATCTCCGCGATGTCGTCGAGCACGACCGTCCCACCGCAGGAGAGTGAGACGACGCCTCGGCGGTCTTCGTCGGGCGTGACGGAATAGAGCCCCACGCGCGCGCCCTCGAACCCCGGCACGTCGAACTCCCGCCACTGCTCGAGCGGCCGGCCGAGGTACGGCCGCGGCTCGACCACGAACAACTTGCGCGCCCGGCCACGCGCCACGCGGTCCACGATGCGCACGACGGCGTCACGTTCCAGCAACTGGCCACGCAACTCGTTGGCGAGGTAGGCCTGCAGGCGAGGCGGACGGATCTTGTTGATCGCCGCCGGGTGGATCCCGAAGATCGAGACCTGCGTCCAGGTCTCGTCGTCCACGACCTTCCGCGAGCGCTCCTCCTCGACCTCGCCTTGCGCCTTGTTCTCGAACATCCGCAGGAACCAGGCCGCCCCGCCGCCCACGCGACTCTTCATCTCCAGCATCCGGCCGACGCTCCAGAAGCCGATCAGGCCGATGCCGTACCGTCCCAGGACCATCTGCTCCCGGCGCTCGATCGGAGAGAGGTCGCACTTGTGCGAGTAGCCGATCGTGTGGGCGATGCGGCGCAGTGCCTCCTTGCGCGGAAGCTCGGGAAAGACGCCCGCCCCGTCGTCCCAGATCCGCAGCGCCCGCTGCTTCTCCTTGTTGAACCAGGTCAGCTCGATGCGTCGAGCGCCCGCGTCGAGGGAGTTCTGCACCAGTTCGGCGACGGCCTTGCGCGGATCGGACTGGCTCCGCGCCAGGAGGCGGATCAGGTCGAAGGCGTCGTGGGGGCGCAGGCGGACGCGATTCGCGCTACGAGAGGAACACCGCGGCATGGGGCCGCGGATTCTACGCGAGGCTCCCCCCGCACGCGCGACGGCGTCGCCGAGGGGGAGGGCCCGCTCGAGACTCTCTCCTGCCCCGAGCGAGCCGACGACCGAACGGGGCGCAGCCCCGGGGAGGCGAGGTCCCCTGCCTCTACCCGCAGGATCCGCCGCCACCGCACGAGCCGCACGACTTGCCGTCGTGGCTGCCGGCAGGCCGGGACTTCGACGCCGCGGGCATGCCGTTCGCGTAGGTCGCCTCGACGAGCTTGTCGCCCTTCTTCATGACGGTGTGCGCTTCGAGCACCTTGCCGTCCTCGACCTTCCAGAAGGTCAGGCTCTCGGCGTCGCCCGTCACGTAGGCGCTGCGGGCCGCGTCCCAGAGGGGCGAGGCGTAGGCGTTGCCTCCGCCCGTCTTCACGGCGACCGTCCCGCCGAGGTAGCCCGCGAACAGCAACGCGGCGCCCAGGAAGAGCGTGATCGTGGACTTCTTCATGTCTCGTCTCCGTCAGGGGGTGTCGAATCCCCTGTCCGACGCCCGCCGGCTCGGGCGGGTTGCGGTTTTCCCCCGCAGGGGGGCGAAGGCCCTGAGGCAGGTCCCGGCCGGCCTCCCTAGCGCCGGAACCCACGAATCCGTAGAATCCGGGCTCGCACGCGAGTTCCGGGGCGTGCCCGGGCCCGGCAGACACAGCCAGACACGAACAGGGGGCGGTCGAACCGCATGACGTCGTCGGATGCAGGAGACGCCGGGGCCGTGGACCTGGGGGTCCTGGAGGAGGCCACCGGGGGCGACCGGGATCTCATGCAGGAGCTGGCTCAGATCTACGTCGCCGATACGGACCTGCAGGTGAGGGCCCTCGACGACGCCCTCCACCACAAGGAGTTCGACCGGCTCCACCGGATCGGGCACGCGCTCTGCGGATCCAGCGCCACGATCGGTGCCACCGCGGCGGCCGAGATCTTCCGCGAGCTCGAGAAGGCGGCGCGGGCCGGCGACCGCGACCGGCTCCGGAGCGCCATCGAACGCGGAACGGTCGAGTTCGCCAGGGTCCGGGAGGCGTTGGCCGACCTGCGTTGAAGACGGCCCCCCCGTGCGCGTAGGATTCCCAGGTGGGCGCACCGCCCCGCAGGGAGCCGCTCCATGGCGATCAAGGTGACGTTGGAACCCGGCTACGGGCGGCTGCCCCGCATGCAGTGGTCCTTCGACGACCCGGTGTTCGAGACAAGTCGGATCGTAGCCATGTCGTTCTG
>JAUXCH010000073.1 GCA_030618975.1 Planctomycetia bacterium | reverse complement strand
GTCCGTATGTCGAGGTCACGCGGGTCCAGCTCGATCTGCTCCGGCGACATGTACGGCATGGTGCCCAGGAGTTGACCCTGCGTCGTCAGCCGGGTGCGGGCAGGCAGATCCGCCTCCGTTGCGCGGGCGACACCGAAGTCGATGATCTTCACGGTGCCCTTGGCGTCCACGAGGATGTTCTCAGGCTTCAGATCACGGTGGATGATGCCGCGCTGATGACCGTGATGGACGGCCTCACACACCTGCTCGAACAGCTCCAACCGGGCAAGGGAGTCGAGTCGCTCCTGTGTGGCGTACTCCGTGAGGCTGCGCGCCCCGGCCACATACTCCATGGCGAACCACGGGATGTTCTGGCCTTCGTGCGGATAGGTGCCCGCCTCGTAGATCACTGCGATCCCAGGGTGGCGCAGACGCGCGAGCACGTCGATCTCGTACTCGAAACGGCGCGCGACCTCGCCGGTCCCGAGCTCCGCGCGCATCACCTTCAGGGCGACCGTGCGGCTGGGATGCTCCTGCTGGGCTTCGTAGACGGTCCCCATGCCGCCCGAACCGAGGGTCCGGCCGATGCGATAGGAGCCGATCTGGTCGGGGATCTGCACGCCCAGAGCGTACCTGCGCCCGGAGCGGGAGCCAGATGCGGAGACGGCGCACTGCCCGACCCGCGCCGCGGGGTCCGAACGTTCCTTCCCGATCGGAGGACACGAGAGCGTCGGGCCGAGTGCCGCGGACCGGAGCTCACTTGGATCGCTCGACTCCCGGGATCTCGTACTGACCGTTCAGGACTTCGATCTTGGGCAGGTACAAGCGGAGCAGCATGTAGAAGGGCTCACTTGGCGCAGGCAACCAGTTCGCTTCCTTGTCCTTGCCGGGCGAGTCCGCCTGGATGTAGATCTTCACGGAGCCGTCCGCGTCGACCTCCAGCTTGTCGGCGCTGCCGAGCTTGTAGCGGTGGATCGAGTTCTCGACCATGAGCCGCTTCTTCGCGTCGTACATGGTCACGGACCAGAAGGCGCCGACCGGCGGCGTCTTCCCCTTCGGGAACGTGATGGTGTACTTCCCGTCGGAGCCATCCAGCGTCCTACCCTGCACGTCCTTGAACACGCCCGGGTAGTAGGCCTCGATGGGCGTATTGACGAACATCGCCTGGTAGCCGATGGCCGCGCGGAACAGGTAGTCATCACCGAAGTACTCGTCCAGCACCGGCGAGAGCTGCCAGCCATTCACTTCCTTGCCCATGCTCGCGGCCTTGGCGGCCAGCATGCTCTCCCCATCCTCGAGCGCTCGAGCCAACGCCTTCTTCTCGGCGTCGCCAAGGGCAGACGCGTCGAAGCCATGATCGATCGTCAAGCCAATGTTCCCCAGCAACCCGAGCAATCCGGCATCCGCCGCCGGAGCGCCGTTGACCACGAGCGTGTCGCCCAGTTGCTGGAGGAACGCCAGATTGCCGCTGTACTTCCTGGCCGGGACCACCGGCACCTTGGGAGCGGCGTACGGCGTTCCGTAGCCACTGAGTGGTGTCATCGTCACCTGCCTCTGAAGCGCATTGACCGTCGCGACATCCGACTCGGACTCGACGAACCAGCGTCCAATGACGAATCCGGTTGGAGTCGGGCAGTCAACCCGCATCAGGTTCCTTGGCAGCATGCCCTTCCACCCCGGGGCCACGAGAGCGTAGCTCTGCTCTTGCGAACCCATCGTCCGCGTACTCGCGTAGTGGAAGTTGTTCGTCCAGGCATCGATGAACTGGAACGTGTAGTAGCGGCCCGCGGCGTCCGGCAGATGAAGAACGTACGGCTCCGCCGAGAGGTCGAACCACGTCACCGAGTACTGGGTGTCGCTGTTGCCCGACTGCACGGCAGAAAAGCTCGGGCCGAGCATTCCCCAGGCGTTGGCCACCTGATTCACGGGCGCGAAGAGCAGGCCGGACTTCTTGAACTGCTCCGGAGTGACCGGCACGTCGCCGCCCTTGGTCATCGCGTCGCAGCTCTTCTGCATCACGACCATCGGGTAGCCCCAGAGGTAGGCCTGCACACCGAGGGCGTACGCCTGCTTCGCCTGGGCGTCTTCCGGTGTCGAGGTGTTCTCCTCGCCCCGCACCGATGGTGAGGCGGCGGACACCAGCACCAGGACGGCAACAGAGAGCACTCCTCGCGCGTACCATCGCGAGCTCGTCATCATGATCATGTCCTCCTCGAGGCGCCTTACGAGAGTACCAAGCCAACGTCGAGCGTTGCGTGCGTCGGCTCACGGACACGGAGAGACAAGTGCGCGTCAGACACTCCGGCGCGGGTGCCGCGACTCCGGTCTCGGGGGGGCGTGCGCCCACCGCCCACACGAAACGCAGAGGTCGAACGTCCGTCCACGCAGTATCGGCATGCGGACCGGGGCGCCCCAAGGCGCCCCGGTCTCGTCCGGCATGGAGACCAGGGGTCGGGCACCTAGGTCGCGAGCCACTCCGGCTTGCAGGACCCGGGCACGTGCAGCAACGGGTCGTCCCAGGACTGCGGTGTCTTCGACATCTCGACCTGCGAGCCGGCCTTGGTGAACTCTCCGTAAGCGGTCATGCCCGTGATCATGTTGGGCTTCACGATCTGGTGCTCCTCACCGAGGTTCTCCAGATCATCGATCATCGCCTTGTCGTTGAGCCCGAGGCTCATGATGTAGCTGCAGCACTGAGACAGCGAAACTCTCACGCTGTAGCTGCCGCCTTCCTTGGCCCGACGCAGCAGTGCTGCCTTGACTCCGATCGCGCCGAGGTACCCGGTCATGATGTCGCAGATCACCTCGACCTGTTGCGGCGGCAGCGGTTGATCCGGAGTCCCCTCGGCCGTGGCGAGGCCCGTGATCCCGCCCGCGTTGATGTCGAAGCCAGGCCAATGCGACCAGGGACCCGTGTGGGTGTTCAACTTCACGCTGACGGCGATGATGCCGGGCTTGCGCTCGGCAAGAGCCCCCGCCGAATAGCCCTCGGTGTCTGCGACGCCGGGCCGCAGGTTGTCGACGAAGACGTCGGCGTTCTCGATCAATGCGTATACCTGCTTGCGGTTCCCGGGCTTGCGTGCATCGAGGTACGCCTGCCGCAGCCCGACATCCGCCTGGTAGAAGAAGTTTCCGTATTCCACCCAATCCGGCATGTTGAGGTTCAGGCAGTCTGCCCCCTGGCCCGCCAGCGTGCGCGGACAGCAGGGTCCGGCCACGGCGTGCACCATCGACAGGACACGCAGACCCGAGAGCACGCGCTCGCCCTGCGGCAGCGGGATCGGATCGCTCTCTCCGATCTTCTCGATCGAGATCAGCGGCGTCTGTGCATGGATCTGGCCCTGCTCCGAGGCATCCCACTCCTCCCGGGTACGGACCATCTGGAACGGCACCTGCAGAGCTTCCGCGGCCGCCTCCATCTCCGACGCATCACGCTTGATGATGGCCGCGCGGAGCTGCGACTCATCGGGCCCGCAGTTCAGCAGCCTCAGGATCTTCCTCTCCTGGGACGGGTACAGCGGGCACATGATCATCCATCGCCCGTCCCGGGTCGGACACATCGGGTTCGTGACGACGTAGACGCCAAAGTTGAACATCTTGTGAGCGCCGTTGACGACCGTGTAGGGCATCGCGTCGAGTTGCCACGGGCTCTGCTCGATCCAGGCCTTCCGTAGATCCACGTGGATGTCCTGGCCCTCGCCGGTGCGCTCCTTCCAGATCGCGGCCTCGGCCACCGCGTTGGCGGCCAGGATGATGGCGGGCGCCGCGCCGGCCTTCATGACCGTCTTGCGGACGGGCTCGGCTCCGGCGAACGTGACCTTCCCGCCGCTGTCCCCGATGGTGAGGCCCGCGTCGCGCAGGATGTTGTCGGTGACCTTCCGCAGGTCATCGTGGTTGTTGACTACCTGATCCATGATCATGAGATTGGCTCCATGCTCCAAGTCGCGAGGCTCTACGTCAAAACGTTTCAAGTCACAGGGTCCAGGGTCTCGCGGCGCACGGGCCTTGCCCTGGTCGATCGCATGCTACTCGTGCCGCTTCACGGGCGGCAGCTTCCAGCTTCCGTCCAAGATGGGCTGGCCGGGCCCGTAGGTGCGGAGAATTGGCCAGAACGGGCCGTCGGGCGCCGGTAGCCAGTTGCTCTCCTTGTCCTGGCCGGGAGACCTGGCCTGGAAGTAGATGGTGATTCCCCCATCTGCGTTCTTCTTCAAGCCGGGCGTGGCGCTGCCGATCGAATAGCGCTCGATCGGATTCGCGACCAGCCAGCGTTGGGGCAGCTTGTACATCGTCCAGGACCAGAAGTTCTTCGCGGGCGGTATCTCATCCGCTGCAAAGGTCACCTCATAGTCGTGCTTGCCGCCGTCCAGCAACTCTCCCCGATCGTCATTGGAAACCGCGAAGTACACGGACACTCGCTTCACGTTGCCGAAGATGCCCACCATGACGCCCAGCGCGCGGTTGAAGTAGTCCTTCTTCAGGTCCTTGCGCGAACGAAAGAACAGGCTCGGATCCGAGATCTTCGCGGAGGCCTTCTTCAACTCGGCCAGGGCGTCCTTCATCCCGGCGGCGATCGCGGCCTCCACCTGCGGGGGAAGCGACCCGGCACTCCAGGGCTTGCCTGCAGCCAGCCCGATCCTGGCCATCCGGTCTTGAACCGGTTTGTCCTGCGGGTTGGGCGTCGTGAAAGACAGCATGAAGTTGACGTAGGCCCAGAACTCGTCGGTCTTCTCGACGCCCTCCTGCCAGGGCATCCACTGGATCACGGGGGCAGCCTCGGGCGCCGCCTGGCCGAGGAACGCGCTGAGCGGCTGCAGCTTGTACTCCCGCTGGATCCGCTCGACGTTGGGAAGGTCCTTGTCTTCGATCAACTGCGTGCGAGTCAGCGAGCCGAGGAACTCGGAGTCGCCCTGTACGACGCGCTCGACACCCTTCGGCAGGTCCCCCTTCCACCTCGGTGACGCCAGGAGCACGCTCACGCCACCGTTGCCGTCTTCGACCGATCCGGGATTGTCGAGCACGAACCCCCAGAGATCGTCCCACTGGCTGGTGTAGAAGCGGCTCTTCTCGATCTTCGGCAGGGTCACCACCCACGGCTCGGCACGCAGATCGACCCATGCGTACGAGTAGGGCGTGTCGTTGTTCGGCGAAACGATGTCCGTGTCCTGTGGCGAGGACGTACCCAGGTGCAGCCACTTGCCGAAGCCACCGCTGTAGGACTTCGACTGCGGGTCGATCGCCTGCCGGTACATCGTGCGGTACATCATCACCAGCGGATAGGTGAAGATGTAGGCCTCCTTGGCGATCGCTCTCGCTTCGTCCGGCGTCAGCTTGTCCTGGGCCGTTGCGCTCGACGTACTGCTGGAAACGAACAAGAGGGACAGCGCCAACAGGCACGACGCGCCTTTCAGGCGGAAGGTGTCTCTCACGGATCGGTCCCTCTCAGTTCGAGCTCACGAATCTGCGCGTGCGACGCGCTGGCTGAGTCTAGCGGGCGCCGTGGCTCGGAACCCTGTCACTTCTTACGTGGTCCGACCCTCCATTCTGGAAACCTGGCGGGTCGCCGAGAGGGCGGGCAGCCTGAAGGGTACCGGCATCCGGAAGGGCGCTTGCGCGGCGCCTGCCGCCATCCCCGTCCTTTCGGTGCTGGCTGTGGGGATCACTGGCGGTAGGGATCACTGGCTGTGGGGATCGCCAGGCTGGTATCGCTCGAAGTTACGCCAACGAGCGCATGGCCTGGCTTGCCGTCGATTGCGTAGAAGAGCCCGTGAAAGACCTGATTCCGTAGGGCGGGATCACCGTCCTGCTCCACCAGGATCAGCCGACGCATCGCGCAAATCGGGCAGCACGTACCCTTCGGCCTTCAGATTGGCCTTGACCGCCTTCTTGTCCAGCTTGCCGGTTCCGCCATGCGGGATGGCGTCAACGAACAGGATGTCATCGGGCAGCCGCCACTTGGCGAAGTGCTCGGCGAGATGCCGACGGACCTGCTCGGCACTGACCTTGGCGCCCGGCTTCAGAACCACGAGGGCCACGGGGAGCTCGTCCCATTTGGGATGAGGCTACGGCGTCAGAACTCGGTCACTTCCCCGTCGGAACCCCACCTGGGGGAGAGCAGGCCTCATGCCGCTGCGCCCGACCTCGCGGGGGGAGGTCCGCCGGGTCCCCGGCCTGCCCGCTGCCACCGGCGTCCCGAGCCGCGCCCAGTATCTGGGCGAGCACGCGTCGATGGACACGCCGGGCAACGGCACCGGCGTGTACTGGATCCCCCATGCCACGCCACGATGCCCAGCGAGATTGGCAGGTCGGAACCTGTTAGTTTTGCCCATACCGCCGGAGACCCGATCCGGGCAGACTTGGCGGCGGGCAGACTCAGCGGGAGGATCGCCGCGTGCCTCCGTGCGAGGCAACCTACCCGGCGCTGGGTGTCATGCTCGGGAGTGAGGACGCCAAGGAAGGCCCGAAGGCCTTCGCGGAAAAGCGCACGCCCCAATGGAAGGGCCGTTAGCAGACCGGTCGGGAACCGGTCAGCAACAGTACGTTCACGAAGGTACCGACGCTCATGGTGAGGCCCATGCGCGGTGGTGCAGAGGCCTCGAGAGGTGGCCCGAGTAGTTGCGCAACACAGGTCGATGTTCTAGATTCAGGCATCGACCCTGGATCCGAGATCGGGAGGACGAGGATTTCCATGGGCGCGGACTCCACGACTAGCACCTTGGGCATCCCGCAGGCCAGGGGCACGAGCCCCGCGGCGACGTGGATCGGGATGCAGCGGGAAGGCGCAACTCCGCCCAGGGCCCGGCCCTACGCCGATCCCAGGGGCTTCGTCACTGCTTTCAGGCGGCTGCGCGATCACCGGCTCGGCGAGCGGGTCGTGACCGTGGACCCCCGGGTGCTGCATTTCTCGAAGGCGTGGAGGCCGGGCAGCAGGTGCACGTCGATGCGGGCGGCATCGTCGAGATCGACCGCCAGGAACACCAAGACGCTGCCGGCGACTGCGCCGGTGGCGGGGACATGACAGGACTGAGACCTGAGGGAGCAGACATGTTGAGGAAATTGTGCATCAGCGCGATTCTTGCCGCACTGCTGATCGTCGTCGGAGCCCCCGCGGCCCTGGCCGGCGACGGCTGTGCGCCGTGTGCACCGGCACCGTGTGCACCGGCGCCGTATGATCCGTGTGCGCCGTGCAAGAAGAAGGAGCCGGGGGAACTGCCCAACGGGAAGATCTCGATCACCAAGCTCGCCCCGCCCGTGACGAGGGTCTTCGACTACGCGGGCGAATTCTGGAAGCGCGGCACGTTGGTCGGCGATCCCTGCGGCGTGCGCAGCAAGGCGTACTGCCGGGGCTTCACCTTCGACGTGACCCTCACCCAGGTCCTCCAGGGGGTCACCTCGGGTGGGAGTGCGTCGGGAACTGGCGGGGCGCGCTACAACGGCCTGCTGGAAATCAATGCGACGATGGACACCGCCAAGGCCGGTCTTTGGTCCGGCGGTCTGTTCGCCGCGACCATGATGTCCAGCTTCGGCAAGCCGCTCAGTTCCGAACCCGGCAACCTCTCCCCGGTCAACATGACGCCCATGTGGCCCATTCCGTTCCAGAACAGCACGGAGCTCACCGAGTACTACCTGATGCAGGGGCTGCCCCACGAGATGGTGCTCCTGATCGGACGTCTGGACGCCACGAACTTCCTGGACAAGAACACGTTCGCGAACAACCCCGAAAGCCAGTTCCTGAACGTGAGCCTGAACAACGAGCTGTTGTGGGGAGCATTCCTGAGCTTCTCGACCTATGCCGCCATGCTCGTTGCCCCGATCAACGAGCACGTGACGCTCGCGGGGGCCGTCTGGGACCCCGAGACCCAGCCCGGCGACTACGGCGGGGTCTGGGACAACTACGGTGTGGCCGTCCAAGCAAACCTCTCGTGGAAGCTCTGCGGCCTCAAGGGCGTGTTCAGCCCGGCTCTGGCGTACGTCTCCAAGGATGCCACAGCCTTCGACAACCCGCGCCTGGTGCCTGACATCATCGCCGGCGACGCACCGACCAAGTCCGGCAACTGGATGTTCCAGTGCGTAGGCGAGCAGTTCCTGTGGACGCCCAGGGGCGCGTCGGTTCCCATGGCCAAGGGAGGACGGAAGGAATGCTACGCCGTGCCTACCCAGGACTTCGTGGCCAATGCGCCGGGCGTCGGCCTGTTCTATCGCTTTGCCTACACGCCCGAGGATCGCAACCCTTGGAACGTCGGGCTGAGCGGCGGTCTCGGTGCGCGCGGCGTCATTCCGCACAGACCCTACGATCGCATGGGCGTCGGTGCGTACTGGATGAGCGCGTCGGATGACATGAACGCCCATCCCGTCATCAACCACATCCTGGAGGATGAAGTGGGGTTGGAGGCCTTCTACAACTTCGCGATCACCCCCGCGGTGCAGATTTCGGCCGACGTGCAGTGGGTCAGCTCAGGACTCAGGAGCAGCGAGGATGTCGTGGTGCTCGGAACCCGGCTCTTCATCCGGTTCTGACCCCACGGCGGCGGTCCCTTCGAGGAGGCTGCAGACTCCGGACGATGCCGATCCCGTGGATCGGGCCGGGGGACGGATCGACTTGATCCTCCCCCGAGCCCGTGAACGGGCTCCTGCTCCGTAGCGAGGCCGTGGGGCTGGAGCATCCCATTGTCCATGTCCGCCTGGAGGCGACCGGGGAGACCCTCTACACATGTGTACACGATCCGCATCGCAGGCAGCCTCTTCGACGCGCCCGACCACGCCCTGCGTCTTCATTCGGTGCGCGTGGGCGACACCGGGGTCCGGGAGGCCGGAGATGTCCGAAGCGGGCGGGGGTGGGTGCGGCCTGCTGGGCTGTCGTCTCGAGGCCCTTTCGGGCGATCCATGTGGCAGACACAGTGCCCCTTGGCGGTCCTCACCCCGGTCCGCGCAGGGACTTGGAGGGCGTGAAGGAGGCGGGAACGACCACATGGATGCAGGCGTGGCCGCGAAGTTCACATGGAGAGAAACGGACTCTTGCCCCGAGACGCACGAACTCCTGACCTGAAGGGACGATGCAATGGCCCACTACCTACACGTGTTCGGCGATGACGATGGAACGACTCATTTCAAGAACGTCGAGTACTCCTTGACGCCAGGTGACTACGCCCCTCCTGCGCCCCCCCTCGAGATCTCAGCGCGCACGCCGGCTTCTGGCGTGGTCCTCATCGGGTTTCCAGCTGGGTGGTACGGCGACTACCATCCGGCCCCGAAGAAACAGTGGATGATCTTCCTGTCCGGGGAGTTCGAGATCGGCGTCAGCGATGGAGACAAGCGGATCCTGAAACCGGGGACCGTGGTCCTCGCGGATGAGGTCGGCAGCAAGGGTCACACAACCCGCGTGCTCGGTGAGCAGGCAGCGATGATCATGGCTGTAGAAATTCCGTAGCACCGGCGAGCACGCGACCGCGGTCCCGAATCCCCACCCATGCGAGGCGCATCCTCATGAGCAACGAACTCACGAGGCAAGACCTCGAGCACTTTGGCGGTGAGCTCCGCAAGATCCTGCGCCAAGCTGCCGGCGCCGGCGACGGGATCGAAGCGGAGTTCCTCGACATGAGTGGCGGCGGGCTCGAAACTCGAGGCTGCTCGCCGCGAGGGCGCCGTCTGAAGCATCCTCACCGGAAGACGGTGCTCGCGATGAATGATCGGTGGCCGTGGCAGGGAGCGCCGGCGACCGCGCCGGGATCACTCCCCCATCGAGTCACCGGATCGCCGGGTTGCCAGGAGTAGCAGGTATGGACGTCGTCATCATCGCGATCGCACTCCTCCTCGGAGGCTACCTCGCCTTCTCGAAGCGTCTGGCGAAGCAACGCTCCTGGCAGGCGACGATCACGCCCCTGGCGTCCATCATGGGCAGTGGTTTCCTGGTCAGCGCACCGCTCCTGGCCGGCGTGGTGGGGAACTTCGCGGTGTTCTGCATGGGAGCCCTCTTGCTGCTCGCGTACATAGTGGGCGGGGCGATTCGCTTCAACATTCGACACTTCGAGCCCATCGAGAACAAGGGCCACGGACCCGCCCAGGACACCGCGTTCCTCTCGCGCATCGTTCTCGCCGGGGCGTACTTCATCTCGGTCACCTACTACCTGCAGCTCCTGGCCGCGTTTCTCCTCAGCATCCTGGGCAGCGACAGCCAGGTCGGGGCGCATCTCATCACGAGCGCGCTGTTGGTCACCATCTGTGGGATCGCGATCTGGCGTGGCCTCAGCGAGTTGGCGACCGTCGAGAAGTACGCCATCGCCCTGAACCTCGGCATGATCGGCGCCTTGCTCGTTGCGCTGGGCATCTACAACGTCAATCTGCTGATGCGGGGTGAATGGGAGCTGTCGTCGATCTCCTCTGCCATCGACTTCGGCGACATTCGAGTCTTGCTGGGCCTCCTGATCGTCGTCCAGGGCTTCGAGACTTCACGCTACCTCGGTGACGAGTTCCCCGCCGAGCAGCGCATCGCGACCATGCGCACCGCGCAGATCCTATCTGCGGCGATCTACCTCGTGTTCATCGCCCTGGCAACCGTCCTCTTCAAGGAGGGTCTGGGTGCCGACGTGACGGCCATCATCAAGATGGTGACCCCCGTTGCCGTCTGCCTGCCGATTCTGCTCACCGTGGCCGCAATCGGCAGTCAGTTCAGCGCTGCGGTGGCCGACAGCTCGGGTGCGGGGGGCTTGATGGAGGACATCAGCCACAGGAAGCTCCCCGTCCGCTACGCCTATGTGTTGTTGCTCATCGGCACTCTCACATTGACCTGGGCAACGGACGTCAACGGCATCATCGCCTATGCCTCGCGCGCCTTCGCCCTGTTCTACATGCTCCAGTGCGTGGTCGCGTTCCTGGTTGCCTGGGGGAAGAAGGACCTGCCGCGGCGGACGCTGCGTCTCGTGAACTTCGCGTTCCTGGCCGTCATGTGCCTCCTCGTGTTCGCCCTGGGCGTGCCGTCCGGCGGATAGCACGCCCCCGCCACGAGTGCCGCGCGACCCGCCGTCGTCTCCGGCGTGAGGGCGGAGGCGTCGGTTGGAGCGGTCGGCAGTCTCGCTGCCCCGTGGGTGCGCGTAGGGCCCTTGCGGGGCTGCAGACGGTGATGACCATCCATCATCGACGGCAAGGTGGGGGCACCCTGCATACTCTGCGCCCGCTGGCGAACCCATCCCGAGTGAGTGTCCTGCGCCGCTTCGAGGATGCAGCACGCCCCCCCCCGGTTCGCGAGTGGAGGAACTCCAGACATGTTCAGGTACGCGATGGTCGCCCTGCTGGCTTCGACCACATTCGGCTCCTGCACGTTCGGCTCCTGCACGTGCGCGACCTGGCGAGCGGCGCCGAGCTTCTGGTGGTGCCGTGTCGCGGCGAGCGATCGAGCGTGGCGCGCGCGGCGCTGACGGTGCTGTTCCTGGCCCTTGGCGTGCCACTCCTGCTCAAGATGGACAACGGCGGGGCGTTCACGGCCAGGGCCACCAAGAGCCTGATAGCGGAACGCGGGGTGGTGCCCCTGTACTCACCGACCTACACGCCCTCGTACAACGGCGCCCGCGAGCGCGGCGGGGGCGGGCTCAAGCGTCGTATCGCGCACCAGGC
>JAUXCH010000127.1 GCA_030618975.1 Planctomycetia bacterium | reverse complement strand
CGCGGACCTTGCCGGCGATGCGCAGGCCCGGTTTCAGCTTGACGGCGAAGGGGCCGTCGGCCGGTGTCACGTCCTCGAGGAGGAAGCAGGCGCCCGTCGTGGGATGGGCGGCGTAGGGCGCCCCCGGTCCGTCCAGCACCTCCGGGATGATCACGCGTCCGTCGGACTGCATGCGTCCGACCCGGGGGGGCACGCCCGGAGTCATCCACTGCACGACGACGTCAGTGGGAGCGGAGTCGAGGAGCCGCGCCGTGACGTCGGCGGTGGGCTGGACCGAGATCCTGAGATCGGTCGCCGGCGCCTCGACCTCGAACGAGGGCACGAGGCCCCGGTGGGGGCCGTACAGGACGACCTCGATGCGGTAGCGTCCGCGGGGCAGGCGTCCGATCGAGAAGTGCCCGTCGTCGGTCTCGTGGCCTTCAATCACGAGTGGGCTGTGGGAAGCCCGGTCTCCGGGCGGGACGAGCGTCGGGAAGGCGGTGACGAATGCCAAGGCGGGGCTGCCGTCGGGATGGAGCACGGAGCCTCGGATGGACACGGGCTCGGGCAGCTGGAACGTGACGGCGCCGTCCCTCGCCGGGATCCGCGTCGCGGTGATGTCGGGGAAGTAGGGAGCGCCCGCGTGCCACTCCGTGACCAGGTAGAGCTCGGCCGAGCGCGGCACGGACGGCAGGAGGACGCGGCCGTCCTCGTCGGTGTCGGCGGTCTGGTCCTGCCCGATGTTGTGCATGCTCCAGCAGGCCGTGAGCCGTACGCCCGGGACGGGTCCCCCGCCGGGATCCAGGATCGTGACCACGAACGAGACGAGCGGGTCGACCTCGACGTCGAGTCGCTTCTGGCCGGCCGCGACGCCCCACGTCGTCGGGGCGACCCACCGCTCGTTCTTCTGCAGGCGGGCCGTGAGATCGCCGGGCGGCAGGCCCACGATCTCGAAGTGGCCGTCTTCGTCGGTGACGGCCTCGCGGCCCGCCGAGAACTGCCCGCCCGGGCTGGCGCGGAGGGTGGCACCGGCGACCGGTTCGCCGTCCGTGCTGCGGACGGTGCCTCGCAGGCGCCGGGACCAGGCGAGCTCGACCCCTACCTCCGTCTGCCCGGGCGCGATCCCTTCGACGCGGCCGGGAAGGAGGGCGAGCGGCGTGCCATCGACGTCCTTCGGGTCGCTCACCTGGACATTCGCAGTCTGCTTCCCCTGCGGACCCGCGATGCGGACCTCGCCGCCCGCCAGCGTCTCCACCCACTCGCGCCAGTCCTCGCCTTCACCACGCTCCACGACGACGAGGGCCTGCGGGACGCGGTTCCCGTCCGGGTCGACGACGACGACGAGCAGGTCGCGGGGCTCCTCGGGCGGCGGGCGACCCCGAAGCCGTGCTCCCTCCTCCGGGTCGTCCTTCTTCGCGGCCTCCTCCCGGTACCCGGGGAGGGGCATCGCGGGCGCCGTCGCGGTCGCGCCGTCGGTCCGCTCACGCGGCAGTGTCGTGGGGGCGGGGTCGTCGTCCGAGCCGGGGAACAGGATCGCCGCGAGCAAGAGAGATCCCAAGACGAGCAGGACGAGCAGCAGGCGCTTCAACGCGGACTCCCCGGGCAGTCGCCCAGAGGGTACCGACGGGTCGCACCGGAGGGCAACGGGAGTGTGAACGCGGCCCGATCCCGATGGGGAAGGTGTTCACCGTCGTCCGTCTCGTCCCGTCTGCGGCCACCCGCGGACCGCGAAGCCGGGAACCACGCCTCCCGGCAAGGGCCGGAGAGACGAGGGGCGCCGATGGCTCGGGGTTTGCGCCGCGGGGGTAGGAGAGAGCACCCTGCGTGTCAGCGCGCAGCGCCCTTCAGCGCTCCCTACTCCGGCACCATGCTCCACAAGCGCAGTGGCGTGTGCTGGGCGATGCGTCGAAAGTCCGCATCGGGGCTCAGGAGCTCGGCATCCACATCGACGCACGTCTGCGCGATGATGCAGTCCACGGCGCCGCGCACCGTGACCCCCTTCTGCCGCAACGACCGGAACATGCGCGCTGCTCGAACGTGGCAGTCCACACTCGGCTGAATCACAGGTAGCGCCACGAGAAGCCGTCGCGCTCGCTGGAAGCCGCGATCGGTCCGGAATCCCTGGAGGACCTCCGTGATGGTGACCGGAACGACAGTCAGGTCCTCCTCCTCCTCGAGGGCGGTGTCGAGGCGATCTACGTGGGGATTGGAGGTTCCGTTGAAGAAGTCCGCCCAAGTCCTGGATTCGACGCTGATCATCCGCGCGGCGTGCGAGAGGACCGCCATGCGGCGACGTCACCCTCCCACTCGAGCTTGTCCTCGAGACGGCGCAAGGTGCGATAGAGGCTGCCCTTCTCGACCAGACGACGGAGGGCGATGTCCACGACTTCCCGCTTCGTGCGCGCCCCGGTCAGGCGCATTGCCCTTTCGACGAGTCCGTCGTCGATTTCGATGTTCGTGCGTGCCATGGGGTACGTGCCTCGGATCTTCCATACACCAACATACGCCAGTGTGGTGCATGGCGTAAACGCCGATGCAGGCTTCGGTCCTGTGCCCTCCGGCGCGCTTGCGTACTGGGTACGATCCCGCCTGGGCGCCCCTTGGGCGCGGCGCAGCGGTGTGGCTGACCGTTCCCCAGCGCAGAGGGAATGACGAAACGACCCGCGAGCTCCTGCACACGGACCCGTCGGTGCCGCCGGTCCTCACGCGGAGGCGCCCTGGTGGCACGGCGACGAACGAACCCACCAGGAGCAGGACGAGCAGCGTGCGCTTCACCGCGGACTCCCCGGGCAGTCGCTAGGAGGGAACCGACGGGTCGCGCCGAAGGACAACGGGAGTGTGAACGCGGCCCGACGAGGACGGGAACCCTGGCCCCTCGGGAGGGGTCCAAGGGACGAGGTCGTGATGGTCCGTGCCGCGAGCCGCGGGTAGGGTCAGGGCCCCGATCCGACCTGCTCTCAGGAGACCTGCGATGCCGCGCTCGAACCATAGCCTCGCTCTCTTCTTCCTCGTGGCCCTGACGTGCGTGTTGGCGGTCGGGCCGGCAGCCTGGTCCGAGGACGCGGACCTGAAGAAGGCCGACGGGCTCTTCGACGCGAAGAACTACGCGGAGGCCGCCCAGGCCTACCGCGCGCTCGTCACGTCCGAGGAGGGGGCCACCGTCCGGCACGCGAGCCGGCGGATCGTGCTGTGCGAGTTGAGACTGAGGCGCTTCGACCCGGCCCTGGAGGCCGCCGAGGCGTACGTGGCCCGGATGGCGGGAACGCCCTTCGAGGCGCGGGCGCACCGGATGGCGGGCAACCTGTGGTTGAGCGTGCCGCACTGGGGAACACGCGCCGGCGGGACGTTTCACCGGGACGAGTGGAAGCAGGGCATCCAGGTCCGCTCGTGGCGCCACGACAAGCGGCAAGCCGTGGCCCACCTCGAGAAGGCCCGCGACCTCTACGCGGCGTGGGACGCGCCCGAGAAGTCGGCGGCCCTCGAGTCGGCCCTCACGAAGGACGCGGCCACGAGCTGGCACGAGGAGCGGCTCGACTGCCTCTTCGACCTGGCGGGCGCGTGCGCGCGGTTCGGGATCTACGAGAACAACTGGTCGTTCTGGTACGGCTGGTGGGCCGAGCGCGACGACTTCCTGGCCGAGACCGCCGGCGAGGAGGACTTCGACGAGTACCACGACGACTGGGAGCTCAGGCGCAAACGCCCGATCGGCCTCCGGGTCGGCGCGAACGGGCAGCCGATCTTCCCGTCGAAGCCGGCGGCTTGGGCCGAGGACCTGGACGACGACCAGAAGATCCTCTGGCTGCTGCAGGAGGTTCGCGACCTCGACCGCAGCGAGAACCGGAAGTACACGGCAACCAGCACCTACCGGCAGGCGATGCTCGCGCGCTCGCGTTTCGGCATGGACCGGATGAACGGGTACGCGGGGATGTACTGGCTGGGCAACCGGTTTCCCTTGCAGGAGGAGTTGAAGCAGTTCGAGCCCTGGACGCTCGGGGACCAGGAAGCGATCGTTCTCGCGGGCGGCCGGATCACGAAGGCCCAGCTGCCCCCGCAGTGGGACGTCTTCGGGCTGCTGCGCGTCGTCGTCGGCGACTACGCGGCGAGCGGGATCGCGCCGGAGGCGCAGTATGCCGTGGCCCTCTACCACCAGAGCCGGCAGCAGTACCTGGAGGCGCTGGCGGAGTACGCGGTGCTCCCCGAGCGTTGGGCGAAGTCCAAGTGGGCCGAGAACGCGAAGACGCAGACAGAGCGGATCCGGCGGCCCCAGGTCCACGTGAACCAGACGGGCGTGCAGCTCGCGAACGTGCCGAGCCGCCTGCAGGTCGTCTACCGCAACGTCTCGAAAGTGCACTTCGTCGCGCGGCGGATCGACCTCGAGGGCTACCTCCGCGAGCTCCGGGACCAACGGTTCGACGTGCACAAGGGGCCGCGCGACATCTGGGCGCTCCAGAACTGGTCGTACTGGTTCACCCAGCACCACGACGACAAGGCCCTCGCCTCCCAGGTCGCACGGCGGCACGTCGGCGAGGTGGTGGCCCGCTGGGCGAACGAGGTGGAGGACGACGGCACGCACCGGTACGCCGAGGCCGTGCTCCAGACGCCGATCGACAAGGGCGGTGCCTACCTGGTGCAGGCCTGGCTGCAGGAGCCGGCCGTCGACGACGCAGGGGCACCCGGCGACGCGATCCGTCTGGGCGACAGCCGCGCGGTGGTCGTCCTGAGCGACCTGGCGGTCGTGGAGAAGACGGCCAAGGGCGGGCGGCTCCACTTCGTGGCCGACGCGTGGACCGGCGAGCCCGTGCCCGGCGCGAAGGTGGAGATCGTGGAGTTCTGGTCTCGGTGGAAGCAGAAGGAGCGGAAGAGCTACCACTACCGCGCCGCGTGGGCCTTCGAGACGGACGCGCAGGGGCTGGCGCTCGACCCGCCGCCGAAGCGATCGGAGCGCGGCCAGATGCACGCCCTGGTCAAGGTCGGCGAGGGCCGGGACGCGCGTCTGGCCTGGAGCGGGATGCAGTACTGGCAGCGATACCATCCCTCGTCCATGCAGCAGGGCATGTCCCTGTACTGCATCACCGACCGACCTGTGTATCGACCGAACCAGCAGGTCCGCTACAAGGTCTGGGCGCGGCAGAAACGCGACGGGGTCGTGCATAATGCGCCCGGTCACTCGTTCACGGTGACGGTCCACGACCCGCGCGGGAACCCGGTACACACGGCGAGCCACCGGACGGACGAGTTCGGCGGGTTCGACGGCTCCCTCACCCTGGGTGAGGAGCCCAAGCTCGGTGTCTACCGCCTGAGCGTGTCCGGCGCGAGCCGGCTGGGCGGTCAGAACTTCCGGGTCGAGGAGTACAAGAAGCCCGAGTTCGAGGTTTCCGTCGAGCCCGGGACCTCGCACGCGAAGCTCGGCGAAACGCTGAAGGCGAAGATCAAGGCGACCTACTACTTCGGCGCGCCGGTGACCGACGCGGAGGTCACCTACAAGGTCTTCCGCGAAGAGTACCGGCACCGCTGGTACCCGCGCGGGTACTGGGACTGGCTCTACGGCCCAGGCTACGGGCTGTGCTGGTACGACTACGACTGGTTTCCCTGGTGGCGCTGGGTCGCGTGCTGCCGCGTGGCGCCGACGTGGTGGTGGGGCTTCTTCGGATACGGCCAGGGCATGTGGCCCGGAGCGAATCCGGTGCGCGAGCTGGTCCAGCAGGGCGAGGCGCGCGTGGGCGAAGACGGGACCGTCGAGGTCGAGATCGACACGACGGCGGCGCTTCGGGACCACGGGGACCTCGACCACCGGTACGTGATCCAAGCGGAAGTCCGCGACGCGAGCCGACGGGTCATCACGGGCGAGGGTGCGGTCAAGGTGACGCGGCAGGCGTACTACGCGACCGTCCAGCTCGAGCGGGGATGGACACCCCCCGGCGAGGAGCTGGTGGCGCACGTGCGGTGCATGACGCCGGACGGCGAACCCGTCCGGATCGACGGCGTGGTCACCGTTTCGGAGGTCGCCCACGGCGGGCGGGGCAACGCGACGATCGACCAGCGGGAGGTCGACCGGTGGAAGGCCTCGACCGACGAGCGCGGCGAGTTGGTCATCCGGTTGCGGCCCGAGAAGAGCGGGCAGGTGGTGATCGCCTTCGAGGCCCCCGACGCGTGGGGTGGCACGGTGAAGGGCTACGGCCTGGCTTGGATCTGGGGCGAGGACTTCGACGGACAGCTCTATCGGTTCAACGACCTCGAGCTCATCACCGACAAGCGGACGTATCGCCCGGGCGAAACGGCACACGTCATGATCAACACGAAGCGGCTGGACTCCTGGGTGCTGTTCGCCGACCAGGTCGACGGCAACGCGCTGCTGTCCTGGCGCATGCTCCACCTGCCGAACCGCACGACGGTCGTGGACGTGCCGATCGAGAAGGCGGGCGTGCCCAACTTCTTCCTCGAGGCGCTCACGATCTCCGAGACCCGGCTGCACACGCAGGTGAAGCGCATCTGCGTGCCGCCGGAGGACGGGGTCCTGGACCTGACGGTCGCGTCCGACAAGCCGGAGTACGGTCCGGGCGAGACCGCCACCGTGCGGGTGCAGGCGACCCGGCCCGACGGCTCGCCGGCCGACGCGCAGGTGACGCTCAGCGCCTTCGACAAGTCGGTGCTCTACATCCAGCCGGAGTACACGCCGCCCATCGCGAAGTTCTTCCACGGGACGCTCCGCCAGCACCGGGCCCAGACGCGGACGAACCTCGTCGAGCGGTTCAGTTCGTGGGGCTTCGTGCAGCGACCGTTCCAGCAGCTCCACCCGCTGCCTCCCGCCTGGTTCGGGATCTGGGGGCACACGATCGGTGCGTGGGGCGCGGCCAAGGGCGAAGATCTCCGGCGCGACCTGGGCAAGGAGTGGAAGGGCGGGCTCCGCGAGGAGCTGGAGAGTGCGGACGAAGGCGGTGCGGGGGTCGTGGCGGACGCTTGTGCACCGTGCGCGCCCGCGGGGGCGACCACGGTCTCCGGACGAGGCCGGAACGGTGCCGAAGGACTCGGCGGCGGCGCGGGCGGTCGCTTCGCGGGGCAGCCCGGAGCCGGACCGGGTGGCGGGACCGCTCTGGTGGAGGCCGAGGTCCGGAAGCGCTTCGCCGACACGGCGCTCTGGGAGACGGCCCTCAGGACCGGCGAGGACGGCACGCTCGAGACGACCTTCGAGATGCCCGAGAACCTCACGACGTGGAAGATCAACGCGTGGGGGATGACGACCGGCACGCAGGTCGGCCAGGCGTCGACCTCGGCCGTCACGACGAAGAACCTGCTGGTCAGGCTCCAGGCGCCGCGCTTCTTCCTCGAGTACGACGAGGTCGTCCTCTCGGCGAACGTCCACAACTACCTGGACGAGGCGAAGACGGCTCGCGTGTCGATCTCCGTTCCGGAGGAGTTGCTGAAGTTGATCGGCGACACGGCGGCCACCGTGGACGTGGAGGTTCCGGCCGGCGGCGAGACGCGGGTCGACTGGCGTGTGAAGGTCGCCGGGGAGGGCTGGGCGAAGATCCTCGTGAAGGCGCTGACGGACGAGGAGTCCGACGCGTTGGAGATGGGCTTCCCGGTCCTCGTCCACGGCATGAGCAAGCAGGTGGCGACCACCGGCTTCCTCCGGCCCGACGACGAATCGGCGTCACTGACCGTGAAGCTGGTGGTGCCCGACAAGCGGCGTCCCGAGCTGACGCAGCTGGAGGTGCGGTTCGCGCCGAGCCTCGTGGGCGCCATGCTGGACGCCCTGCCGTACTGCCTCGACTATCCCTACGGGTGCACCGAGCAGACGATGAGCCGGTTCCTGCCCGCGGTCTTGACGCTCAAGACCTTGAGGAACATGGGGATCGACCTCGCGGCCGTGAAGGAGATCCGCCGCGGGAAGATGGAGGAGATCCGGCGGATCGAGGAGGGGGAACACGTCAAGATCTGGCACCAGAACTGGGCGTCGCCGGTCTTCGACGACGCGGAGCTGGAGAAGATCATCAGGAAGGGCCTCGCGCGCATCGCCGACATGCAGCAGGGCGACGGCGGCTGGGGGTGGTGGACGCGCGACGCGTCGAGCCCGTACCTCACGTCCTACGTGCTCCACGCCCTGCTCAGCGCCCGGGAGGCGGACGTCGAGGTCGACGACGGCATGGTCCAGCGGGGCCTGCAGTTCCTGCTCGGCTGGGAGCAGGGGCGGATGCGAAAGGAGCACTGGCGGCCGAATGCGATGCACGCGTTCGTCGCCTACGTGCTGTCCCAGGGCGGCGTGCGTGCGGCCATCGGGCCCGCAAAGGACGACCAGCGTCCCGGCGACCTCGTGGACCGGCTCTGGCAGGGTCGCGACCTCGTCAACCTGTACGCGAAGTCGCTGCTGTCGCTCACGCTCGCCAACTTGCAGGACGAGGGGCGCGCCCGCACGGCGCTGCGCAACGTCCTGCAGTACCTGGAGCAGAACGAGGAGACCCAGGTCGCCTGGCTTCGGACGCCCGAGGCCGGGTGGTGGTACTGGTGGAACAACGACATTGAGACCAACGCCTGGGCCCTCCGAGCCCTCGTGCGGCTGGACCCGAAGAGCCCGGTCGCGCCGCGACTCGTGAAGTGGCTCCTGAACAACCGACAGAACGGCTACTACTGGCGATCGACGCGCGACACGACGCTGTGCGTCTCGGCGATGAGCGACTTCGTCCTCGCGAGCGGCGAGGGCGAGCCCGACTACACGATCCGCTTCGAGCTGGACGGCGGCCAGGTGGTGAAGGAGGTCAAGGTTACGAAGGAGAACTTCTTCACCTACGACAACCGCTTCGTGGTCGAGGGCGTGGCCCTGGGCGGCGGCGAGCACACGTTGAAGATCACGAAAACCGGCAAGGGCGCCGCCTACCTGAACACCTACCTCCGCTACTTCACGAAGGAGGAGCACATCACGGCCGCCGGCCACGAGCTGAAGGTGGACCGGACGTACTTCCTCCTGAAGCAGATCCCGTACGAGGTGGAGGTCGAGGGCTCCGCAGGGCAGCCGGTGAAGGAGAAGAGGCTGCGCTACGAGCGCGTGCCGCTCGTGGACGGCGACAGCGTCGAGAGCGGCGACGTGATCCAGGTGGAGCTCCGGATCACCAGCGACAACGACTACACGTACCTGGCCTTCGAGGACATGAAGCCGGCGGGCTGCGAACCCACTCAGCTCCGGTCCGGCGGCAAGGGTCAGGAAGGCTTCTGGACCTACATGGAGTTGCGCGACGAGAAGGTCGTCTTCTTCCTGGGCTCCGTGGAGCAGGGCGAGCACCTGCTGCGCTACCGGCTCAGGGCGGAGATCCCGGGGATCTTCCACGCCCTGCCGACGAAGCTCTACGCCATGTACGTGCCGGAGCTGAGGGCGAACAGCGAGGAGATGCTGCTGAAGATCACCGACCGGTAGATCGCATCACGTGTCACTTGTGAGGAGTCTCTGAGACCTTTCACAAGCAACTCGGGTCTTACGAGAAGACCCGGACCGGTAGACTCCGCGGATGCGCATCCTCTCCTGGAACGTGAACGGCCTGAGGGCCTGCGAGAAGAAGGGCTTCGCGACCTGGCTCGCGGGCACCGGGGCCGACGTCGTCGGGCTACAGGAGGTCCGCGCCACGGTGGACCAGCTGCCCGCCCACCTCCAGGCGCCGGACGGCTGGCACGCGCACTGGGTGAGCGCCGAGCGGAAGGGCTACAGCGGCGTGGGGCTGCTCT
>JAUXCH010000558.1 GCA_030618975.1 Planctomycetia bacterium | reverse complement strand
TGAAGATCATCGACGAGCTGCCCGTGGGAAACCACACGGGGGCCGCGTACCAGATGGTGGGCACCAAGGACGGGAAGGCCCGCTTCTACCGGCTCTACGCCGTCGGCCTCAAGGGCGAGGCGTACATCATCCAGGTCATCCTCACGGGCGACCGACGCGTCAACGACGACTTCAAGGCCCCGCTGAAGAAGTTCCTCGCGGGTCTCGAGTTCATCGACACGTTCGTCTGGGCGCGGGGCCCGCTGGCCATCCCGGGCATCCGCGACCACGACCAGGACCGCGGCAAGTACGTGGACGTCGAGAAGGAGTTCACGTACATGGGCTTCAAGGCCAAGAAGCCCAAGGGCATGGCCCATCTCCCCTTCAAGCCCGGGGAAACGGGCGGGGGCCTTCGTCTCGCGTGGGAGAAGCGCAGCGAGGACAAGACCGCCTACCTCTACTTCGACGTCCAGAGTTGGCCCCAGAGGGCCACGCGCAAGACCAAGGACTTCGACCAGGAGAGGATCAAGGAGCGCGAGGGGAAGTGGATCGAGCACGCCGGCTCGCCGAACACGGTCAAGAAGGGCAAGACGGCCTGGTTCAAGGCGAGCTACGGCCGCGCCAAGGGTCTCGGCTACGAGTTTACCGGCTACCTGAACGAAACGCCCTACACGGAGATCGGGTACGTCGTCGCGTACAAGAAGTACGTCTACTGGATCCGGTATCAGCTCGCCGGCGAGAACGCGGACAAGATCTTCGCCAAGGACCTCAAGAAGCTGAAAAAGGCGATCAAGTTCGGGACATGAGCGAGGGGAGTCCACGATGCGCAAGGCGAAACCGTTCCTGCCGGTCGCCGTCGGGTTGACGCTGGCCCTCCTGCTGATCCCCTCGCCGGGATCCGTGGCGCGTGGCGACCTGATCGAGGACCAGGATCTCAACTACGAGATCGAGACCCCGCCCGGGTGGGTCCGCCTCCCGAAGAACGACACCTGGGACAAGTACGGCATCGTCGTGGGCGCGATCCGGCAGCTGGAGAAGCTCAAGGACGGCTCCCCGACGAAGGGCGAGGGCGCGCAACTCCACCTCGCCATCACCGACCTGCCGGAGGGCAAGACCCTCGAAGACATGGGCAAGGACGAGGAGGTGCGGGGCTTCCTCATGCGCCGGTTCGGCGACAAGGCGGGGACGTGGCCCGAAGTGTCGATGGTCTGCGACAAGTACGACAGCGGCATGGAGATCTGCATCCTCAGCGCGGATGGCAAGGCGGCCAACCTCACCGGCAAGGAGGCGCCGGTCCGCGCCGTCCTGATCCTCTCGACCGCCAAGAAGAAGCTCTTCAAGCTCCGCCTGTACGCGTGGCACACGGAGTTCGACGCGGAGGGGTTGAAGGGCGATCTCGACATGATCGAGATGTCCTTCGACATCCCGGACCTGAGGGCCGAGCCCGAGAAGGAGGATCCCGGGCAGCGGCCCCCCGACGAACCCGAACCCGAGGACGCGCCCGAGGGCGACGAGGGCGAGGAGAAGACCTTCGAGGACGAGGTCGTCGGATGGAAGATCGTGAAGCCCGTCGGCATCAAGTCGAGCGACACCTACGACAAGGAGAGGTACGGCGACGTCGTGGTCTGGTTCGAGGACAACGACCAGGTCGGGTCCTACCAGTTCATCTTCTACATCATCAAGCGCGGCCGGCAGAACCCGGAGACGGGCCTGGCGATCCCCGACAACCAGCTGCGGGACTGGGGGCTCGACCGCTGGTGGCCTGCGTTCGACAAGGCGCACCCGACCGGCCCCGTACGCACCTGGGCCTGGCCCCGCAAGTCGAAGACCTTCCTCGCGATCCCCAACTGGGAGAAGGAGCGCGTGGTCTTCGCCACCCCGAAGAAACGTCCGAAGAAGCCCGGGAAGGTCAAGGCGAGCTACCTGGTCAAGAAGATGAAGGTCGCGGAGAAGGCGAAGGGCGACAAGCTCGGCAAGGAGAAGGTCATCGAGGGCTACCGCGGCGTGCTCGGCGGCAACCGGGAGCGCTCCGGCAAGGAGGTCGTCATCCGCTACATCTGGGGGACGCCTCGTCTCACGTGCTTCATCTCCATCTCCCTGTCCCGCGGCGCGCCCGGGAAGTGGGGTGACAAGATCCAGAAGATGCTCGAGTCGATCGAGATGACCGGACGCCACCGCGGGCGGTAGTCCTTGTCGGCAGGTCTCCACGACCCCGCCTGGATCACGCCGGTCGAGCGCGAGCCCGTCGCACTCGGCGGACGGATCCGCGTGCAACCCGAGGACTTCCGCGTGGAGGAGATTCCCCTCGTCCGGCCGGCGGGCCGCGGACGGTACGTCCTCTTCCAGATCGAGAAGCGGGAGATGTCCACGTTCGACGCGATCCTGCGCGTCAGCAAGGGCGCGAAGGTGAGCGAGCAGAAGGTCGGCTACGCCGGCCTGAAGGACGCGCAGGCCGTCGCGCGACAGTACATGAGCGCCCACAAGGTCCCTCCCTCGCGCGTCCTCGGCATTGAGCACCCGCGGATGCGCGTGCTCACGGCCGCGTCGCATACGGCGCCGCTGAGGCTGGGACACCACCGCGGAAACCGCTTCGCGATCCGGATCCGCGGCGTGGATACCACGCGTGTTCCGGCGGCCAGGCGGTCGCTAGAGCGGTTCACCGAACGCGGCATGCCGAACGCGTACGGCGCCCAGCGCTTCGGCATCCGCCGCGACGGACACCAGATCGGCCGGGCCGTGGTGAACGAGGACTGGCAGACCTTCCTCGTCCGGTTGCTGGGGGAACCGTCCCCCCTCGAGCGCGACCACCGCGTCGTCGCCGCCCGCGCGGCGTTCGACGAGGGCGAACCGGAGAAGGCCTTGGCCCTCTTCCCTCTCCGGCACCGCCTCGAGAAGAAGGCGCTCTCCACCCTGCTCCGCACCGGCTCCCCCCGCGAGGCGTTTCTCGCCCTCGGCAGGCGACCGCGCCGGATCTGGGTCGCCGCGTGGCAGTCGTACCTCTTCAACCGCATCCTCGACCGTCGCGTGCGGGACGGCACCTACGACCGGCTCCTGCCCGGAGACATCGGAGCGCTGCACGCGAGCGGCGCCTGCTTCCCCGTCCGCGAAGCCGTCCAGCGGGGCGACGCCTCCCCCACCGGCCCGCTCGTGGGCTACGACATCCCCCTCGCCGGAGGCGAGCCGGGCCGGATCGAGCGGGAGGTCGTCGCGGACGGCGGAGCCGATCCCGAGGCGTTTCGGGCCGACCACGTCCGCGCCCGCGGCCACCGGCGACCCTTGCGCGTGCGGGTCCACGAGGCGTCCCTCGAGGTGGAGGACGAGACGACGGTCCTCGTGCGGTTCGTGCTGCCGCCGGGGTCCTTCGCCACGGTGCTGCTGGAGAGCCTGATGGCGGGCCCCACGCCGGATCCCGCCGACGGGGGCGGGCCCGGTTAGGCTGCGCCCCATGCGGGTCGTCGCGATCTTGAACCAGAAGGGCGGCGTGGGCAAGACCACGACTGCCGTGAACCTCGGCGCCGCGCTGGCCCGGCGTGGGCGGCGCGTGCTGCTCGTCGACATGGACCCCCAGTGCAACCTGACCGACCACCTGGGGATCGAGCTCGACGACGACGGTCGCTCCGTCTACGACGTTCTGGCGTCCGGCTCGCCCCTCGCCGAGACGATCGTGAAGACCGCGACGGAGGGCCTCGACGTCGCACCCGCCGACGAGGATCTCGCGGGCGTCGAGGTCGAGATGGCCGGGTGGCCCGGACGCGAAGCGCTGCTGAGGCGGGCCCTCGAAGCGCTGCCGGCCGGGGGATACGACTGGGTGGTCGTCGACTGCCCGCCCAGCCTCGGTCTGCTCTCGCTCAACGCGATGGCGGCCTGCCCCGAGATCTTCATCACGCTCCAGACCGAGTACTTCGCGCTTCGAGGACTCGGGCAACTGGCCCGCATCGTCGAGATGGTGAGGAGCAGCATCCACCCCGAGCTCAGGATCGCCGGCATCCTCCCGACGCTCGTGAGCCCGGTCACGAACCTGGCACGCGAGGTCCTGGAGGAGGTGCGCGAGCACTTCGGAGACCTCGTCTTCAGGACCCGCATCCGCCAGAACGTCCGTCTCGCGGA
>JAUXCH010000828.1 GCA_030618975.1 Planctomycetia bacterium | reverse complement strand
GGTGCACCGGTCATGATCCGCACGGCGGTACCCGGGCCCGGGGCCACCTCCGGCCAGCTGCCCGCGGCGACGGTCCCGACGACCTGCAGGGCCGCGCCTGCGGCGAGCGGCTCGGCGACCGCGAAACCGTCCATCGCCGCCTGGGCGAACGGCGGCACGTCGTGGTCCATGCGCACGTCGACCGCGAGAACGCGGTCGAGCGCATCGTCGAGGTCGACCTGCTCGGCCCGGCAAGCTCGGCTGCCGACCGCCTCGGCAACCTTCGCGAGGGCCTCCTCCACGGTGATCATGCCGCGATGGTACCGGAGGGGCGGGTCCGCCGCGCCCGCGGGTAGGATCTCGCTCCCGCCCCCCCACGGTTCTTTGCCAATGCCCCACGCCGCCTTCGACAGCACGCCCGACGGAGAGGGCCTCCGCATCGCGGTCCTCGTCGCGCGCTGGTACGCCGAGGTGACGGACCGCCTCCTGGACGCCGCCCTGGCCACGCTCGCCGAGGCGGGCGTCCGGGACGACGACGTCGTGGTCGTGGAGGTGCCGGGCTGCTTCGAGCTGCCCCAGGCCGCGACGTGGATGGCGCGCGCGGGGCTGGCGGACGGCATCGTCGCGCTGGGCTGCGTGCCCCGCGGCGAGACCCCGCACTTCGAGTACGTCGCGGGGCAGTGCGCCCAGGGCTGCATGCGGGCCGCGCAGGAGAGCGGGATTCCGGTCGCTTTCGGCGTCATCACCGCCGACACGCGGGAGCAGGCCGAGGCGCGGTCGAAGAGCGCCGAGGGTGGGATCTCCGAGAAAGGCGGGAACAAGGGCGCGGAGGCGGCCGACGCCGCCGTACGCATGGCCGCGACGTACCGTCGCCTCGAGGCCTGGCGCCGATGAGGGTCCGCACTCGCGCACGCGAACTGGCGCTCCAGTTCCTGTTCACGACGGACCTGCAGGGGCCCGCGTACCGCAGCGAGCTCGACGCGTTCCTGAACGAGGCGCTGGCGGGCAAGCCGGGTGCCGAGGAGGCGATCGCGTACGCCCGCCGCCTCGTCGACGGCGTGCTGCTGCGCCGCGACGAGATCGACGACCTCCTTCGCGAGACAGCGCGCAACTGGGATCTCGAACGGATGGCGGTCGTGGATCGGAACGCGCTCAGGATCGGCGTCTACGAGCTCCTCTTCGAGGAGCAGATCCCGATGAAGGTGGCGATCAACGAAGCCATCGAGCTCGGCAAGCGGTACTCGACCGAAGCGTCCGGAGCCTTCATCAACGGCATCCTCGACCGCATCCGTCGCGACAAGGGCCTGTAAGGCCCACACCTGCAAGGCCCACAGAGGACACGGGAGCCTCCCATGAACCTGTTCAGGAAGCTCCGGTCCGGGCTGAGCAAGACCCGGCAGAAGCTCGCCGGCGGTCTCAAGGCCGTCCTCACCCTGGGTCGCTCGATCGACGAGAACCTGCTCGAGGAGTTGGAGGAGAGCCTCCTGCTCGCCGACGTCGGACCCGCCACGACCGACAACCTGCTCGAAGCCGTACGGGGCTCGTGGAAGGCAGGCGACCTGAAGACGGCGGACGACGTGCTGCCCTTCCTGAAGAGGGAGATCCTCGAGCGGTTGACGCAGCACGACAACGGGTTGGCGCACGCGGACACGGCGCCCACGGTGGTCCTGGTCTGCGGCGTGAACGGGTCCGGCAAGACGACGTCGATCGGGAAGCTGACGAAGTGGCTGCGGAAGCAGGGACACACGGTGGTGCTCGGTGCGTCCGACACCTTCCGCGCCGCCGCCGTGGAGCAGCTCACGATCTGGAGCGAGCGCAACGACGTCGAGATCGTGAAGCAACGAACCGGATCGGACCCGGCCGCGGTGGCGTTCGACGCGGTCCAGGCGGCGAAGGCGCGGGAACGCGACTACGTGATCATCGACACCGCGGGGCGCCTGCACACGCAGGAGAACCTCATGCAGGAGCTGGGCAAGATCAAGCGCGCCGTCGCGAAGGTGATCCCCGACGCGCCGCACGAGGTGCTGCTCGTCCTCGACGCCACGACGGGACAGAACGCGGTGCGCCAGGCGCAGCTCTTCCACGAGGTGGCCGAGGTCACGGGGCTCTTCGTGGCCAAGCTCGACGGCACGGCGAAGGGCGGAGCGGTGCTCGGCATTCGCGACGCGGTCGGCGTGCCCGTGAAGTTCATCGGCGTCGGAGAGGGGATCGACGACGTCGAGCCGTTCGACCCCGCCGCGTTCACGGAGGCGCTGTTCGCCTGACGCGGAATCGCCTGACACGGGAGAGAGAGGCATGGGCCAGGGGAACCGCGGCGTCGGAGGGGCGATGACCGACCCGTCCATGCCCTTTGCACCGTCGCCCTTCCCCGCGCGCTTCCTGGCCGTCGCCGTCGCGCTCGTGCTCGCCCTGGACGCCCCGTGGATGTTCACGCGCGGCGACGTCCTCCGCGGCGTGGCGCT
>JAUXCH010000545.1 GCA_030618975.1 Planctomycetia bacterium | reverse complement strand
GCCCGCCGTCCGCTGCTACTCTCGCGCACCTTCGACATCGACGGGCACACCGTCGAACGGGAGCACCCGATGCGCTTCACGCCCGCCTTCGCCCTCGCGGTCCTTTTCCTCGCCCTCCTCGCCGGTCCTGCCGCGCTCCCGGCCGCCTGCGGCGACGACGCGCCGGCGACCGACGCGGCTCCTGCGGATGCCCCCGAGGCCGCGCCCGTCCCGGCCGAGGTGGACCCGGCCGAGGCCTTCGAGAAGCTCCTCGACGGGGCGGACGTCGAGCGCGCGAAGTTCGGCGTCGTCGTCAAGGACGACAAGCACTACCTCCTCGTGCCGCCCGCCGTGCTGGGACGCGACCTGCTCTGGTACGCCGAGTTCGGGCGGGTACCGACGGTCGAGGGGCTGCTGGCGACGCAACTCTCCCCCGGCGCCGAGATCGGCCATCGGGCCCTGAGGCTCTCGCGCAAGGGCAAGACCCTCCGCGTCCACGACCTGACGACCAGCCTCGGAACGCGGGTGCCCGGGTCGAAGCGGGGGCCGCAGGGGCCCGAGTGCCCGAGCGGCTATCGGTCGCCGGTCCGCCTGGCGGTGTGCCACTCCAGCATGCCGCCCGTGCTGCGCGCCCTACCCATCGTCGGCGAGAGCAAGGAGGGCGAGCTGCTCGTGGACGCGGATGCCCTCTTCCTCACGGACCTGGGCCCGCTCGACCCCAAGGGGAAGGTGCCCGGCGCCGTCACCTTCGCCGCCGACCGCAGCCAGGTGGAATCCGTGCGCGCCATCGACCGCTCCGTCGAAGCCACGGCCGTCATGACGTACGCCCTCGACCTGGCAGCGCTGGGCGGCATGGTGTTCATGACCGGCTACATCGACGGTCCGGCGGCCACGGTGGAGGTCCGCCACACGCTGACGCTCCTGCCGGACGAACCGATGCAGCCTCGCACCTTCGACCCGCGCGTCGGCTACTTCAAGACCGCGTTTCGGCTTCCTCCGGCGCGCCCCGGAGACGGCATCCAGGTGCGCGAGGTGATCGCCCGCTACCGGCTGGAGAAGAAGGACCCGACGGCGGCGCTCTCCGAGCCCGTCCGGCCGATCACGTACTACCTGAGCGAAGAGGTGCCGGCGATCTGGCGTCCGTACGCCAAGCGCGCCGTCGAGCGGTGGAACGTGTCCTTCGAGGCGGCCGGATTCAAGAACGCGATCGTCGCGCGCGACGCGCCGACGGACGATCCCGACTGGAATCCGGCGAGCCTGAGGTACTCGGTCATCCGCTGGATCGCGCAGCCAGTCCAGAACGCGCAGGGGCCCCACGTCTCCGACCCGCGAACGGGGGAGATCCTCTCCTCCCACATCATGATCTGGGACGACGTCTTCCGCATCTTCGAGAACTGGTACTTCCTCCAGGCGGGGGCGCTCGACGAGCGCGCGCGGTCCCTCCCGCTCTCCGACGAGTTGCGGGGCGAGCTGCTGGAGTACGCGCTCTGCCACGAGGTCGGACACTCGCTGGGGCTGCGCCACAACCACCGGGCGAGCCAGGTCTTCACGATCGCCCAGCTCCGGGACCCGGAGTTCACGAAGAAGTACGGCTCCGTGCCCTCGATCATGTCCTACGGACGCATGAACTACGTCGCGCAGCCGGAGGACGGCGTGACGCACCTCATGCCGCGGATCGGACCCTACGACGTGTGGGCCATCCGGTGGGGGTACCGCCCCGTCCCCGGAGCGACGACGCCCGAAGAGGAGCTCCCGACGCTTCGACGGTGGGCGAGCGAGCAGGCGCAGAACCCCATGCTCGACTTCGGCGGCGAGGACGTGGCCGCGGGCGACGACCCGACCGTCCTCACGGAGAACCTCGGCGACGATCGGATCGAGGCCGCCCGCCTGGGGCTGAAGAACCTGGAGCGCGTCCTGCGACGCCTCCCGGAAGCCCTCGCGGCCGACCCCCGGCGCGCCGAGCGCATCCGCGACCTCCACAAGGCGGCCCTGTCGCTGCGCTCGGCGTGGCTGAGCGCGGCGGCCAAGGAGCTTCACGGCGTCGTGGAGAACCGGACGCTCGACGCAAAGAGCGCCGAGTTCCGGATCGTCCCCGCCGCGCGGCGGCGGCAGGTCCTCGCCTTTCTCTCGAGCCAGCTCGAGAGCGAGGCCGGCCTGCTCACGGAGGGCATCGCGCGCGCCTACAGCCCGCGCGACCTGGCGTCGCTCCTCCTCCAAGGACAGCGGGCCCTGTTGGACGCGATGTTGGAACCGGCGGTCTTCGAGCTGTCGATGACCGAGGAGCTCCTGGGCCTCGAGCCCTACCCCGTGCACGAGATCCTCGGCGACCTGAGCGCCGGTCTCTTCCGCGGCCTGCTGGCCGAGACGCCGCGGGCCGACCCCGTGCGCCGGGAACTGCAGCGCCACTTCGTGGACCGCCTGATCGACATGCTCGGATCCGCATCCGCCGCGGCGGCGACGAGCGACCCGCTCGCGGCGTTGCTCGGTGGGGGCGGTGCGTCGGGCCCGATCTGGCAGGATCGCCGCGCCGCGGCTCGGTCCGCGCTCGTCCACCTGCAGGCGCGCCTCTGGAGCGCGAAGCCGCGCGCCGCGCTCGACTCGACGGTGGCGGTCCACCTGAACGACCTGATCCACCAGGTGGAGAAGGCCTTGTCGGCGGACTGACGCGACCCGCCCGGGTCGATCCCGCCGCAGCCGCCCGTCCTCCCGACGCCCGGCCGCCGAGTGCACCGGCTTCCACGCTCCGTCGCGTCCTCGGGCGCGAAGCCCGCCCTCCACCACGGTCGGCAGCCGTGTTGGCGCGCGCCGCGCTACGTCCCGTCCGCCCCGAAGCGGTAGATCAGCATCCGCGGCTGCCAGGGGGCCAGGAGCACCAAGGCGATCAGGGGCGTCGTGTAGAGGGCGCCCCAGACCCTGTTCTCTTCGCCGCTGCCGGGCTTCGCGCCGGCCGGCTCGGGCGCGCGAATGGAGCCGTCCTCTCCCTGGCCCCGCAGCAGACGCTTTCGGTAGAGCCCGTCGAACTCCTCGCGCGTCTCGGGCGAGAGTCTCGCGGCGGCGGGCCCCACGTAGAAGAGGTGCCAGACGGGCGAGCCGTGTCCGGTGCCCGCCTTCCCGATGCCCTCGGCCAGCCTCGCCGCGACCGGCTTCACCAGCTCGTCGTCGTGGAGCCCGAGACGGGAGAGGACCTGGAGGATGCCGGCGTTGCGCCCGGCGGAGAACGAGCCCTTGTTCCCGACCGCGTAGCCCACGTGGCCGCCGTTCGTCGCCTTCCGGACGTAGGCCAGCCCCTTGTCGAGCACGGAGCGCCTCACCTTCACGCCGACCTGCTTCGCCATCGCCAGACCGTTCAGGGCCGTCACGGTCGCGGCCGTGAGGTGGGTGTAGCCCAGCATGTTGGCACCTCCGGATCCGTGCTGCCAACCGCCGTTCTCGAGCTGGAGATCCTCGAGCGTCTTGCAGCACGCGCGGAGCTTCTTGCGAAGCGCCGCCTCGGAGAACGTGAGCTTCGTGCTTCGCCGGTTCGTCCTTCCGTCCGGTTCCCCTTCGTGTCGCGGGAACTCACGGTCGATCAGCTGCGCCAGGAACATCGCGCTGAAGCCCGCGTTGTGCGTCAGCGAGCAGATGTTTCCGCGTACGGACTTGTTGATCTCGTCCTGGTTCTCCTTGCGGATCCCCCCGTGCTTCACGACGTACGCGAGGGCCGTACGCAACGCGGCTGCGTGGCGGCCCTCGGCGCGTGTGCTGCCGCCGGCCAGGAAGGCCAGGCCCGCCAAGGGGGCGTAGACGATTGGCGCGTAGAAGGCACGGGGGCGCGTCTTCTCGTAGCTCGGATCGCTCGCCAGCTCGTCGGCCAGGTAGTCGAGCGCCTTCGTCACCGCGACCGACACGTCGATCTCCCGCAGGGACGCAGTGAGCGTGACCGCCCTCTTTTCGCCCTCGCGCAGTACCTCGAGCTCGAGGTGCACCGCGTCCCCGCGGGCCTCGCGCGCGGCACCGAGCGCGGACCCCACCGCGTCCGCGTAGGCCGCGTCGAGGGGCCGGCCGCCGATTCGCAGGATGCGGTCCTCCGGCGCGAAGCCCGCCCGCTCCGCCGGGGAATCCGGCGCGACGTCGACGATCGTCCACGGCGTCGCCGCGTCGTCGACTTCGAGCCCCAGGGCCGCGACCGGGTCGAACGGGGCGCGGGTGCCGGAGT
>JAUXCH010001007.1 GCA_030618975.1 Planctomycetia bacterium | reverse complement strand
GCGTATCCCGCTCATTGCTTCCGCGCTGGGACGACATCCAGATCGTGACCGCCCAACTCGCCCGGTTCCCGCTGCTCGACGAGGAGCCCGTCGGCACGGACCTGGTCATCGGTCCGAAGGCCGCGCGCCCCCTGCGCCTGGCCATTCCGCTCTTCGTCTCCGACATGAGCTTCGGCGCGCTGAGCGAGGAAGCGAAGGTTGCACTCGCGCGCGGCGCGGAGCGCGCCGGAACCGGAATCTGCTCCGGCGAGGGTGGCATGCTGCCCGAGGAGCAGCGGGAGAACTCCCGCTACCTCTACGAGCTGGCCTCGGGTCGCTTCGGCTTCGCGTGGGAGAAGTTGGAGAGGGTCCAGGCGTTCCACTTCAAGGGGGGCCAGGCCGCGAAGACCGGAACCGGAGGACATCTTCCCGGGCACAAGGTGACCGAGCGCATTGCGGCCGTCCGCGGGCTCGAGGTGGGCGAGGCTGCCATCTCTCCCGCGCGCTTCCCCGACTGGACGAGCCTCGACGACTACCGCGCCTTCGCCGACCAGGTCCGGGAGCGCACCTCGGGCATCCCGATCGGATTCAAGCTCTCGGCCCAGCACGTCGAAGCCGATCTCGACGCGGCGTTGAAGGTCGGTGTCGACTACGTGATCCTCGACGGACGTGGCGGCGGGACCGGTTCGGCGCCGTTGATCTTCCGCGACCACATCTCGGTACCGACGATCCCCGCCCTCAGCCGGGCGCGCCGCCACCTCGACCGGTGCGAACGACGAGACGTGACGCTCCTCGTGACCGGCGGCCTCCGCACGCCGGCCGACTTCGCGAAGGCCCTGGCCCTCGGCGCGGACGGGATCGCGCTCTCGAACGCGGCGCTGCAGGCGATCGGGTGCCTCGGGATGCGCGCCTGCCACACCAACAAGTGCCCCGTGGGCATCGCGACGCAGGATCCATGCCTGCGGGACCGTCTTCCGGTCGAAGAGGCTGCCGACCGCCTGGCACGCTTCCTCGGAGCCTCCGTCGAGCTCGTGCAGGTTCTCGCGCGTGCTTGCGGGCACGCACACCTCCGCGAGTTCTCTGCGGACGACCTGACCACCTTCGACCGCAACCTGGCCGACCTCGCCGGGATCTCGTACGGCGGAGCGGGACCCCGCGCCGGATCGCCTGCTTGAGCACGGCGGCGCAGCCGCCGGCAACGCTGAATTCCGAACGCGAGAGCCCCACGTACCCGGCCCGGTCCCCCGAAGACCGGAGCGGCTGGGCCCCCTGCTGCGTCGGTGCAGGCCCGTAGCATCCGGTTCGGCCGCAGACGAACGCCGCGCCGCAGGGCGTGTAGCGCCCCGAATGGAGGGCTCCGCGTGGACCCCGATGTGATCCGGACCCTCCGAAAGGCGGGAGTCGACACGACCTTGGAGAAGCGTTTCCCCAGCATCCCGCTCCGCGCCGGCTCGGACGGGGACGTGCTCGCGTCCTCCGACGAGGTCTGCGTCGTCGATGGGGAGGCGGTCGTCCAGTTCACGCCGAAGAGGACGTCGGAACTGTTCGTCGGAGATCGTAGGCCGCCGGACTTCTCCGCCGGCCCGACCGACGAG
>JAUXCH010000087.1 GCA_030618975.1 Planctomycetia bacterium | reverse complement strand
GGTAAGAAGAAGACGCCAGGATTATGTCAACCATGCAAGTGCCCGTGCGCCCGGTGACTAAGGGCCTGCTCCCCAGCTAAGCGACGGACTCCACATAATCCGGTTCCTTGGGTAATTTCGCATATCGGTCACGCCTGCCGCCAGGAGGATGCGCACCGAGGGAGGGAAGCTCAGCACTGCCCTGCCACCGTGTCCTTCCGGCAGACGTGTAGCCGCCCGAATCCGGGCCTTTCCTCCTTCAAGCCGACCCGCCCCCGCTCCGCCCAGGCTGGGGGAGCGGGAGCGGCGGCGTCATGACCCGCGCCCCGGCACTACGCCGGAGGGTCGGGCGCTGCGAGCGTCGCCCGGTAGGTCCAGGGCAACCAGTCCCCGGGTGCCGCTGCCACCTCGGATGCGTGACGCTGCAGTTCCGTCAAGTAGTCGAAGGGATCCACCTGGGCCTTCTTTGCCGTGGCGATCAAACTCATGTAGACGTCGCCGACCCGGGCTCCGTTCTCCGTCTTATAGAAGAGACTGTTCTTTCGATGCAGGATCGCGCGCTTGAGCAATCTCTCGCACACGTTGTTGTCCAGGGGAGATCCCGCCTCGCTCAGGAAGAGCGTGAGCCGCTTCCATCGTTTCTGGGCGTAGAGGATCGCCTTGCCCAGCCCTGAGTTGGGCTCGACTTCCTTTTCCTCGAGCAGCGCGTCGAGCCAGGCACGGAGATCCTCCATCACGGGGCCGCTCTCCCGTTGATGAAAGGCGAGCCGCTCCTCGGGGGACATGCCCTCCTCCTTCGCCGTCGCCTCGTTGCGGTAGACCTCGGAGAGCTCCTCCACGACGTGGCGTACCTCATCGGGAAAGCCCCCGAAGACGTCCGCGAACTGCCGCCTCAAGTGCGTGAGACAGTTGCCCACGATCGTCTTGAACTCGCTGGGCAGGTTGCGTTCGAGCCCGTCGCACATCTGTTGGGGCGGAGGGAGTCCTGGCGCCCGTTTCGTGAGGATGTCGAGGAGGTTTTCCCCAGCGTGACGAACGCCGGTGGCGAAGAGCTCGATCTGCCACCCGTCCCCGATCGCCACGATCCCGGTCGTGAACACGCCGGTCCGCTCCGGCGGGGCTTCGCCTCGTTCCCGACGTTCCCGTGCCTCCTTCTCCACGGAGAGGATCGTCATCGGCGTGTCGTCGTTGTGGAGCAGGCTCCCCTGGGCGGCGAGCCGGCGCAACTCGTCATAGATTGGCACCAGCATGGCGACAGCCCGGTGAACGATGTCCCACTGCGTCGAGCCGGGGAGCGGGATCCCGAAGAAGCGCTGCAGATCCTCGATCCGGTTGAAGGGAAACCCACTCCCGTAGCGCAGCAGCGCCACCATGCTCACCGCCGTCGGGTCGTACTTCACCATCTTCGAGTCTGCGGGAGCTGCGGCCGTGAAGACCTCGCCGCAGAGGTTGCAGCGAAACCGCTCCCTTTCTTCGACCTCGCCGCCGACGGGAGAGCGACCGAAGAGCCGTACGCTCCGCGCCGGATCCTCCAGGAGATAGACCTTCCCCGAACAGGGGTTGGGACATGCGTTCCCAGGGCGGAGCGACTCGTGCTCGACCACGGTTCTCGTGGCCCCCGGATAGGCCTTGGCACCGTTTCGCCCGTGTCCCTTCGGCTTGGGCTTGGAGTGGGGCTTGGGCCGCGGCTTGGCGCCCTCTCCCGTCCCCAGGATCTTGTCCTTCTTCTCGCTCGTGGAGCCGAACAGATACTTGCGCAGACGCCCGATCGTCGTGTCCTTGTCGTCAATCAGATGTGTCAGGTGGCCGTAGGAGTCCACGAGCGTCTTCACGGTCTCGACGTCCTCATGCCTCGCCGAAGAGGCCCCCAGGCGATCGACGAGGGCATTGAGCTCGGCCACGCTCCAGTCGATCGAGGACCAGGAATCGACAGGGGCGCTCACGCCGTGGCTCCGAGAATCTCCCGGAAGCGCCGCGTCAGGGGCAGCCCCAGCACCTCCTTGCGCGTTCGGTTCGGTCGGTTGGTGTGGTCGTCCTTGCCGCGGCCCGTGGTCTTGCCGAGGAAGTGCCAGTTCGCCGCCCGGTAACACGTCCCTCGGAACCGCTCCGGGTCCACGAAACTCTCCAGGTAGTGGATCGGGTGGCTGTACAGAGCCTCCCAGTCCCGGGAAAGCCGCCGAGCCATGCGGCCCAGCAGGTGGCTCGCCAGATGCGGCACCTCGACCCAGGGCAGGATGAGGAAGCGGGTGTTGTAGGCCAGGAAGCGGATGTTTCGCCTCCTGGCCTCCCTCGACCACCCGAGGAAGCGGTCCCGGGGGCCGAGGTGTCGCGGCGCCGAGGACCAGGCGAAGCACGCCACCGGCCGACCTCGAGCCAGGACCAGGTACTTCATGTGCTCGCCCACCGGCTGCGTGTAGCCCAGGTAGTGGTGCTCCTCGAGGAGCGCGTCCACGATGCCCTCGTCGGCCGTGCGCCTCACCGAGCAGAACTCGAGAGGCCGGAGATCCCTGAGGCACACGTGGAGCGGCGTGCGGTCCATGAGGACGGGCGGGGGACGGCGCCGTGTCGCCAGCGGGTTGTTCGGACGCTTTCGCGCCGGCGGGAGCTCGATCTCCCCGGCTCGGTGAAGCGCGAGCATGAGCCCGCGGCAGACCATGTCCTTGAGCACTCCGTTCTCCTGCCGCCAGTCCCAGGCCAGGCAGAGTTCCTTGGAGAGCGCCCGCCGGCTCTTCTCGGGATGCAGGGTGATGAGGTCGCGGATGAAGCGGACGTCGTCGTCGCTGACTTCCCGGCCCCGGTAGCGCAGAACGATGTTCATGACCTGGACGCTACAGGGATTGTTTTGGAACGCAAGTTCTGAGAATCGACGATCTCAAACGGCCGCCTTCAACGGACGCCAGGGCTGCACCGTCGTCCCCGCCGCCGCGGGATCCCCGCCCGAGAGCAGGAGCTGGACCTCTGCGACTTCGAGGCGCTGCGCATGCTCGCTCCCGCCGCTGGGCCAGTGTCGAAACCGCCCCGACGACAGGCGTTTGTGACAAAGCCAGAACCCCTGCCCGTCGTAGATCAGTGCCTTGATGGCCGTCCTTCTTCGGTTGCGGAAGAGGAACAGCGTGCCTTCGAACGGGTCACTCGACAGCTCCGTCCGGCAGAGGAGCGCAAGGCCATCGATCCCCTTGCGAAAGTCCGCCGGCTCGACGGCGACCAGGATCCGCATGTGGGGCGTGATCTGGATCACCTGCGACGCCCGAGGAAGAGGCGGGCCAGCTCGGTGAGGTCCGCATGGCACGCCCCGTCCAGGTGGATCATCATCTTCTCACCCGAGACCCTCTCGAACTCGACCCGGCACGAACCCGGCTGCTCCGTCGTCGCCGGTGCGCTGCGGATCTCAACGAACGCCGAAGGTGCTCCGTCCCCGGTGCAGGGCTGCGTCACCGCCTCGACGCGCTTCTTCAGTGCGTCGTGGTGGAGATGAAGCGCCCTCGACGTACGGTTCACGCCGTGCCGTGCCCCCAGGTCGGCCGCCAGCGCCCAGAGCTCCTCCGGGATCCGACGGGTTGTCCGCTCAGCCCGCCAGCGCTCGAAGCGCCGGATAGCGCTCGTCAACGGGGCTGGAAGTGCGGTTCGAGATCTCGGCATCGACGGCTCCTTCTCCGTGGAATACCGCAGAAACTGCGGCGGAGCCGACGATAGCCAGGTCGAACAGGCGATTCACGCACGCTTGCCGAAAGGACACAAACCCTGGCCGGTCGAAGGAGCAGACCCGCCGGGGTTCGAGCGCTGGCAACAGTGCGCCTCGGAGAGGAGGCTCGGACCGGGCCCCTCCGGGTGCCGGGACACCTCCGCTCCGGCACATGCATGCGGCAACCGGTCGCCCGTCACTTCTGCTGTCGACGCTACGCAACCGGCCCGCGGAGGCCGGACGAGAGCGTATCGTCTGCGGTACGCCTTGGAGGCACAGTGGCGCTCCCAGCGACCCGCGCGGGCTCCGTTTGGAGGACTGCCCACCTATCTTCAGGCCTTTGCAGGGCGGCGACCGGTCGCCGTTTTTCGTGCTGCTTGCGATACATATACGGTCCGCACCTCCATCCGACCTGAGCGAAGAGGGGAGCCCTCGCCCGAACCATTCATGAAGGCGCGCGGTCCTCCGCCGTCAGGACCCGGGACTCGGCCTCGGCCGCCCCGCCGTGCTCGCGGAGCCCTTCGGCCAGCTGCCGGGCCAGCGCGGCGACGTCTGTCTCGGACAGGAGGCCCCGGGAGGCGTAGATCACGGCCAGCACGCCCCGCGTCGCGGCGTGCGTCTTCGTGGCCATCGAGTCCTTGACCGCGTTGGCGATCGGGCTGCCGTCCTCGCGGGCCACGCAGACGAGACCCTCGAGGTCGAGGGTCTGACCGGACGCGTTGAACACGAAGGACTCCCCGGCGACGGCTTCGCGGAGCACGAGGCCGCGGGTGCCCTCGAGGGCCAGGTCGAGGTCGATCAGCGAAACGGGGAAGCCGGAGAGCAGGGAGACGTGGTTGCAGACGTCGACCACGTTGTTGATCCGCGGGAACCGGCCCTCGCTCGCTGCCTGCGCCAGGTACTCGCTCGCCGGCTTGTTGCGCCCCGACGGCTTGAAGCCCCCGTGGCGCAGGAGATCGCGGACACCCTTCCGCGTTGCCTCGGGTGGGAACTCCTTCCCAGCGCGCTCGGCGAGAAGCGCGTCGAGCAGCGCCGCGAGGGCCGGTGGCGCGTCAGCGACGCGGACGCCGCGGGCCACGGCCAGGCCGACGAAGAGGTCCGGGTTGGTCGAGGCGATACGCAGCAACGCGGAGGCCGTCACGCCGTCAACTCCCCCCCCGGTCGGGCAGGCGGGTAGGCGATCGGCGCGGTCCGTGGACCCGGCCCGCCGCTACGGGGAGTTGCCGCGCTCCGAGTAGTCCGGACGCTGGTTGCACGGCAGGCAGTCGCACGAGGGCATCGTGGGACAGGCGTGCGGGTGCATGTAGTCGCAGCAGGTGTAGCAGCAGCCCGTGCCGGCCACGACGAAGGCGACGAGCGCGAGGATCAAGGCGATACGACGCATGGGTTCCAACCTCCTGTGCGGAGCCGACCAGTCGACGACGACCCCGTCGAGAGGCGAATCGCCCCTCGCCCGGCCTCCCGTCCGGGGCCGCATCGTAGCCCCTCCGTGCCTCGGGCGCCACCGCGCAGGACGCGCCGAGGGGGCCCGAGAGGCGCTCCGGGGTCCTTCCGTGTCACGCCTCTGCCACGAGCGCGCCCGGATCCGGGCCCCTTGTGCCCGGGGGTGGCATTCGTAGACTGGCGCGGACTTGGGAGGGTACGCATGGCGGAAGCGAGAGAACGCTGGGCCAGTCGCCCGGCCTTCATCATGGCGGCGGTCGGCTCCGCGATCGGCCTGGGAAACGTGTGGCGGTTCCCGGGCACGGCCTTCAACAACGGCGGCGGCGCCTTCTTCATCCCGTTCTTCGTCGCGCTGCTGACGGCCGGCATCCCGCTGATGATCGTCGAGTACGGCCTCGGATCCCGCTTCCAGGGCGGCGCGCCGAAGGCCTACCGCAAGCTCGGACGCGGCTTCGAGTGGATCGGGTGGTGGGCCGTCCTCATCGGTCTCGGCATCTCCATCTACTACTGCGTGATCCTCGCGTGGTCCTGGCAGTACTGCTGGGAGTGCGTCCGCAGCATGTTCACCGGTGAGTTGGCGTGGGAGCCGGGCCGGGCCGGCACCTACTACGAGCAGACGATCCTGAACGCGTCTGCCGACTCAGGGACGCTGGGCGCCTTCAACGTGGGCGCGGCCGTCGGGTTGTTCCTCACCTGGGCCGTGGTCTGGTGGTGCATCGCGAAGGGCGTGCTCCGCGTCGGCAAGATCGTGATGATCACGGTGCCGCTGCCCCTCGTCCTGCTGGTCATCCTCGCCCTGCGCGGGCTGACGCTCGACGGCGCCATGGACGGCCTCGCCTACTACCTGACGCCCAACTGGGAGGCGCTCACCGAAGCGAAGACCTGGGTGGCGGCCTACGGGCAGGTGTTCTTCTCGCTCTCGGTCGGGTGGGGCATCCTGATCGCGTACTCGTCGTACCGGCCGAAGGACTCGGACGTGGTGAACAACGCGTTCATCACCTCGTTCGCGAACTGCGGCTTCTCGTTCCTGGCCGGATTCGCCGTCTTCTCCACGCTGGGCTACCTGGCGATGTCGCTCAGCCCGCCCGAGACCATCGACGCGCTCAAGACGAGCAGCTTCGGGCTCGCCTTCACGTCCTACCCGACGGCGATCGAGGTCTTCCCCGGCGGCGTGCGCGTGCAGGCACTGCTCGGCTTCGGCTTCTTCCTGATGCTACTGACGCTCGGGATCGACTCGGCCTTCTCGATCGTCGAGGCCACGGCCACCTCGGTGCACGACAAGTTCCGGGTGCACCGGGGCAAGTTGGTGTTCGGGCTGTGCGCCGGCGGGTTCTTGCTGGGCCTCGTCTTCTGCTTCGGCTCGGGCATCTACTGGCTCGACGTCAACGACCGGTTCCTCGCCGAGTACAGCCTGCCCCTGGTCGCGCTGGTGCAGACGGTCGTGCTGGGCTGGTTGATCGGCAGCAAGAAGCTGAAGGCGATCCAGGACGACATCAACCGCCGCTCCGAGTTGAAGGCCGGCTTCTTCTGGCTCTGGTCCATCCGCCTCGTCACGCCCGCGGTGCTGAGCTACAGCCTCTACGTCGTGTTCAAGGACCTGATCGCGGAGGGCTACGGGGGCTTCTCCACGCCCACCCTGCTGCTCGCGGGCGCGATCCCCGCGGGGCTCTTGATCGTGGTCGGGATCGCGTTGTCGATGGTGAAGGGAGCGGGCGATGACGACGAGGACTAGCACCTTGGATACGAACGCGTTCGCGGTCGCCGCGGTCGCCGCCCTGCTCCTCTTCCTCGGGACAACGGAGGCTCGAGCCGAGGACGCCCCTCTCCCGAACCCGCTGGCCGTCGTCGAGGCGCTCGACGCGAGGCTCCAGGCCACGCCCGACTCCTGGCAGGACCGCTGGGACGCCTACCAGGCCGTGAAGGACGACCTGACGGCCGAGCGCGAGGCCCTCACCCCGGCCCGGGAGGCGTGGCGCAAGCGCGAGGCCGAAGGCGCGGACGCGCTGACGCCCGCGGAGAGGACGCTGGCCGGCACCTGGGACGAGTTCATCCCCGTCCAGACGCGCATCGCCACGTCGCTGAGACGCAGCAACCTGTCGCTGGGCGCGTGGCTCATGGGCTTCTTCGCGGCGTCCCTCCTCTGGGGCGGCTTCGCCGTCACCGTCACCATCGCCATGCGGAGCGAGAAGCAGAAGCAGAAGGAGGCCTCGGGCTCATGACACGCACGCGGCGGGCCGTCGCGCTCCTCTCGGGCGGGATGGACTCGGCCACCGCCGCGGCGATCGTTCGGGACGACGGCACCCTCGTACACGCCCTGGCCGTCGACTACGGCCAGCGGCACGTCGCGGAGCTGGATGCGGCGCGGCGTGTCGCCGGCGCGCTCGGCCTGGCGGATTTCCGCGTCGTGAAGGTCGATCTCGCGGCGCTGGGCGGCAGCGCCCTGACCGACGACGTCGACGTGCCGAAGGACCGCGACGAGCTGGTCCTCGGGTGCGACATTCCCGTCACGTACGTACCGGCGCGCAACACGGTCTTCCTCGCGGTCGCGCTCGCGGCTGCCGAGGTGCTGGATGCCGACGCCATCGTGCTCGGCGTGAACGCACTCGACTATTCCGGATACCCGGACTGCCGTCCCGCATTCCTCGACGCCTTCCGCGAGGTCTCGGCCACGGGCACGAAGCGGGGCGTCGAGGGGCGGCCGATCGAGATCCTCGCGCCGCTGCTCGAGATGACGAAGGCCGAGATCGTTCGCCGGGGAGAGGCGCACGGCGTCCCGTTCGCGTTGACACTGTCCTGCTACGACCCGACCCGGGGCGGCACGGCGTGCGGACGGTGCGACGCATGCCGCCTGCGCGCCCGCGGCTTCCGGGAGGCGGGCCGATCGGACCCCGCCGGGGCCTGATCCGGGCGATCGGATCCGGACGACCTGAGCCCCCGGGGATCGGCCTCTGGCGCCGGAAGGTGCGCGGCGGCTAGAATCCGGCCCCTTCGGCCGAGGACCCGACCATGCACACCCAGGGCTCGTTCTGCTGGCGCGAGTGCGGAACCAGGGACGCGACGGCCGCCAAGGCCTTCTACTGCGAGCTGCTCGGCTGGACCGCCGAGGACCACCCCATGCCGGGAGACGAGGACAGCGTCTACACGCTGCTCAAGTGCGGGGGCAAGGACGTGGCCGGGCTCTACCAGATGTCCGGACCGAGTTTCGAAGGCGTACCGCCCCACTGGGCCGCGTACGTGTGGCACGACGACCTCGACAGCGGCGTCGCGAAAGCGAAGGCGTTGGGCGCGGAGGTGCTCGCAGGCCCCTTCGACGTCCCGGGCGTGGGGCGCATTGCAGTGCTGAGGGATCCGCAGGGCGCAGTCGTCCAGCTCTTCCACAGCACGGAGAACGAGTGCGCCCAGATCACCGACTCGTCTCCGGGTTCCTTCTGCTGGAGCGAGCTCCTGGCGACCGACACCGAGAGGGCGGAGGCGTTCTACACGCACCTCGTCGGGTGGAAGGCCGTGCACGAGGAACTGGCCCCGGGCAGGACCTACACGTCGTTCCTCCAAGGCGAGCAGCCCGTGGGAGGGATGCTGAAGATGGACGGCGACGAGTGGCGCGGCGTCCCCCCCCACTGGATGAACTACGTGTCCGTCGCCGAGGTGGACGCGGTGGTGGCGAGGGCGGGCGACCTGGGCGGCACCGTCCTCGTGCCGCCCACCGACATCGAGAACGTCGGGCGCTTCGCGATGCTCCAGGATCCGACGGGCGCCACCTTCTCGGTGATCACCCTCTGCCCTGAGGGGGGCGCGTAGCCCGGCTCAGCGGAGGAGGAGCACGACCACGCCGAGCGCGATCAGCGCCACGAGTCCGACGAACCAGTCGCGTGCCCAGAAGGGAAGGGCGGACTGGACGGGAATCCACGGACCAATCATGCGCTCAGCACACCACGCGCCCCCGCAGAACGAATGAAGGCCCGGACAACAACCGGTAAAGGCGTTACCACCTACAGGACAGCGGGTTGCGTTCTTTCCCCAAACACTCCCCGCCCCGCTACCGTATCGGGGACGATGACGAGGCGCCCCTCGCGGGGCGCAGGCACACGGAGGACGGCATGCACAAGGCTCCCCTCGGGCTCGCCCTGCTCATCCTGCTCGCGACCCCGTTCACCCTGCCCGTCGCGGCGGGGGAGCGGGGCGAGGACGCGCTGCGTCGCGACATGGAGTTCGCCCGCGAGCAGGTCTACCCGGCGCTCGTGAACATCGGCGTCGTGGCGCGCCTCCACCGCGGCGGCCGCGCTCTGCGTTTTCCGGCCGCGGGAAGCGGGGTGATCGTCAGCCCCGCCGGTCACGTCGTCACGAACTACCACGTGGCCGGCGAGGCGACCCGGATCGTCTGCCGCCTGCCCTCCGAGGAGATCATCGAGGCCGAGGTCGTGGCGCACGACCCGCTGACCGACCTGTCGGTGCTGAAGCTGAAGCTCGACAGCCGTCGTGACCGCAACGTGCCCATTCCCTTCGCCCGCATCGGCAACTCCGACGAGCTCTCGACGGGCGACTACGTGCTCGCAATGGGCAACCCCCTCACGCTCTCGTCCTCGATGACGCTGGGCATCGTGAGCAACCCCAAGCGCGTCTTCGCGAGCTTCACGGGCGCGGAGATGGACGAGCTGGACCTCGGCGGGGGCCAGAAGACGGGGCTCTTCACGCGCTGGATCCAGCACGACGCCCTCATCCTGCCGGGGAACAGCGGCGGACCGCTCGTGAACCTCAAGGGCGAGGTGGTCGGCATCAACGAGCTGGGGGGCGGGGGGGCCGGCTTCGCCATCCCCTCCAACCTCATGTCCTGGGTCCTCAACCAGGCGCTCGCCTACGGCGAGGTCCGTCGCGGCTGGCTGGGGATCGAGGTGGCGCACACCGAGAAGTTGCCGGACGCGCAGGGCGCGCTGATCTCCTTCGTGCAGCCGGGCGGCCCGGCCGACGAGGCCGGCATGGTGGCGGGCGACTTCCTGCTGAACATCGACGGGGCGCGGGTCGAGAGCCGCCTGCTCGAGCAGATCCCGGTCCTCTACGACCGGATCGCGCGGCTCGAACCAGGCGCGATCGTCCGCTTGCAGATCGCTCGGCCGCTCCCCAACGCCCCCGCAGGTTTCCGCAACTTGAAGAACCTCGAGGCCCGCGTCGGCCTCATGGAGAAGTTCCTCGCCGGCGAGGAGGAGGACAAGGTCCTCGGCCTCACGATTCGCGACATCACCGGTCCCATGGCCCTGCTGCGTCGGTACCTCGACGACAAGGGCGTGCTGATCACCGGCATCCGCCCCGGCTACCCCGTCGAGGACGCCCGGCCGCGCCTGCGCGCGGGCGACGTGCTCCGCGAGCTGAACGGCCGCCCCGTGGACGACGCCGCCGCCTACGCCGCCATCCTCGCGAGCCTCGGCGAAACGAAGAAGGTCGCCGTCCGCGTCCGCCGGAAGGCCGAGGACGTGGTCACCGTCGTCGACGTCGAGAAGAAGAAGCAGCCCAAGCGCGGCGGCGAGCTCGCCAAGCCCTGGCTGGGTATCCGGACCCAGGTCCTCACGCCCAACGTGGCCGAGGCGCTGGGCCTCGGGAAGGCCCGGGGCTTCCGCATCACCCAGGTCTTCGCGGGCACCGCGGCGGAGAAGGCCGGCCTGCGGGTCGGCGACGTGATCACGACCCTCGACGGCCAGGCCCTGAAAGCCTACCGCCCGCAGGACGCGGAGCTGTTGAGGCGCCGTATCGAGCGCCTGACGATCGGCAAGGCGGCGAGCTTCGGCCTGCTGCGCGACGGAGCGGAGACG
>JAUXCH010000075.1 GCA_030618975.1 Planctomycetia bacterium | reverse complement strand
TGTCCGGAGACCAGCTCGGCTCCTTCTCGATTCACCCTGCCGAGAGCGCACCCTGCGTCTGCCGTGCCCCTGCCCTGTTTGGCGCATCGCTGCTCGATCCGACCCTCGACGAGGCCCGGGCGAGGCCCCTCACCGTCGACCTGGGAGGGCAGGAGGAACCGGTGCTCGGTCGGCAGGTGATATCGCCAGGCTCGCAGGCCCGCCGCCCCGTGACGGCCTCTGGCGTCGCGTCGGGATCCGCCCGCTGCGAGAGGCACGATCCCAGGGACCCTCGTCCCGCCGGGAGGACCGGTTCACGTGGGCAAACGAGGTCGCGATGCGCTTCCCGCTCGCCGATTTCCTGCGGCCTGCCGTACGATCTGGTCGCGGCACGGAGAGCGGAATGACGGATCGGTACCTCGGGATCGACGTGGGCGCGGAGACCGTCAAGGTCGTCGAGCTCACCGCAGACGGCCCGGACCTCCGCTGGACGGATCGAAGGCTGGTCGAACACGACCGCCAGCCCGGTCCGCACCTCCTCCGCCTCCTCGAGGATCTGGACTGGGAGAACGTGCGGGGCGCCTCGGTCACCGGCCGCCTGGGGCGGCTCGTGGAGCTGCCCCGGATCCCGGTCAAGCAGGCGCAGGCCGCCGGCCACCGCTTCCTGCACGGCGTGGAGACAGCGACGATCGTCTCCATCGGCAGCCACGGGTTCTCCGTGCTGGAGGTCCTGCCCACGGGCATCGACCAGTTCCGGCAGAACTCCCGCTGCTCGCAGGGGACCGGCAACTTCCTCCGCCAGCTCGTCGAGCGTTTTCAGCTGACGGTGGAGGAGGCCAGCCGGCTCTGCGAGGACGTCGAGGACCCGGCTCCGCTCTCGGGTCGGTGCCCGGTCATCCTCAAGTCGGACATGACCCACCTCGCCAACCGCGGCGAGTGCCGGGCCGGCATCCTGGCCGGTCTCTACGACGCCGTCTGCGAGAACGTGTTCGTGCTCGTCAAGCCGCGGTCCAGCCCGCCGCTCGTGCGGATGCTCGGCGGCGTGAGCCGGTCGCGCCGGATTCGCGACACGTTCGGGAAGCTTCTCGAGCGGCGCGGCTTGGAGCTGGCGCCACCCCGCGGCGACGAGGAGCTCTTCTACGAGGCGCTCGGCTCTGCCGTCCTCGCCGCCGGCGAGCGCCAGACGCCCCCCGCGCTCGGGCGGCTGCTGGGAGGGCCCGAGGAGAACGGTTTCGAGGAGGTCCCCGCGCTCGCGGACTTCCTGGCGATGGTGGACCGCCGGTCGGCGCCTCCGTTGCCGGACGTCACGGGCCAGGACCGCCCCGTCGTGGTCGGCTACGACATCGGCTCCACCGGGTCGAAGGCGGTGGCGCTGGACGTCGAGCGCCGGGAGGTCGTCTGGCAGGGGTACGTGAACACGAACGGGGATCCGGTCGGCGCCGCTCACGCCCTCACGCGTGACTTCCTGGCGGGCCCGGCGGGCGACCTTTCGGTGATGGCGGTCGGCACCACGGGCAGCGGGCGGGAGATCGCGGGCTCGCTCCTCGCGTCCTGCTTCGGCGCCGAGGCCGTCTTCATCCTCAACGAGATCGCCGCGCACGCCGAGGGGGCGCTCCACTACGACCCGGACGTCGACACGATCTTCGAGATCGGCGGCCAGGACGCGAAGTACGCGCGCCTCGAGCAGGGGCGCGTCATCGACGCGGCGATGAACGAGGCCTGCAGCGCGGGCACGGGATCCTTCATCGAAGAGCAGGGCAAGAAGTTCGCCGACATCGAGAGCGTCGTCCAACTCGGCGAGCAGGCGCTCTCCGCCTGCCGCGGGGCCTCCCTGGGGCAGCATTGCTCCGTCTTCATGGCCGAGGTCATCGACGAGTGCGTCGCGGCGGGCGTGGAGCAGCAGACGATCGTCGCCGGCCTCTTCGACTCGGTGATCCAGAACTACCTGAACCGGGTCAAGGGCAAGCGCTCCGTCGGACAGGTGATCTTCTGCCAGGGCATGCCGTTCTCGTCGGACGCCCTGGCAGCCGCCGTCGCGCGCCAGACGGGGAGCCGCGTGATCGTGCCCCCGAACCCCGGCACGATCGGCGCGCTCGGCATCGCCCTCCTGACCCCCAAGGAGCGCGAGCTCGAGGGCCGCGAGCCCGTGGACCTCGCCCGCTTCCTCGAGGCGCAGATCACAAGGAAGGACACGTTCGTCTGCGGCTCCACGAAAGGTTGCGGGGGCTCCGGGAACCACTGCCGGATCGACCGCATCAGCACGGAGGTCGCGGGGAAGCGCGGCCGTTTCACATGGGGCGGTGGGTGTTCGCTGCACGACCGGGGCACGGGGCGTACGAAGCTGCCGGACCGCGCGCCGCAGCCCTTCCGCGAGCGGGAGGAGCTGGCCGGACGCCTCGCGGGGTCCGTCGAGGGCGCGAGCGGTCGTCCCCGCGTGGCGTTTACCGACGAGTTCGTGCTCAAGAGCCTCTTCCCGTTCTTCGCCACGTACCTGCGCGAGCTCGGCTTCGACATCGACGTACGCCGTGGGGGCGATCGGGCCACCCTGAAACGGGGCATCGAGGAGGCGCACGTCCCGTTCTGCGCGCCCATGCAGCTCTTCCACGGCATCGCGTCCGAGATGAGCGGGAACGGGGCGGACTACGTCTTCCTTCCGATGCTGAAGAGCCTGCCCCGCGTCGGAGACGAAGAGTTCGGTGTGGTCTGTCCCATCTCCCAGGCGAGCCCGGACATCCTGAACCAGGATCTGAACGGCCGGGATCGGTCCACGGTGATCTCCCCGACGCTCGACATGGGCGTGGAGGGCCTCGATTCGCCCGAATTCAGGAAGGGCTGCCGCGAGATCGCGCGGCTCCTGCACGTGCCGAGGGGGCGGTGGAAGCGCGCCCACGCGGCGGCCGTCGAGGCGCAAGCGGCGTTCGACCAGGAGTGCGGGGAGATCGGACGCCGCGCGCTGGTGTTCTGCGAGGAGCACGACGTCCTGCCCGTCGTCGTGATCGGACGCTCGTACACCATCTACAACGACGTTCTCAACTCCAACGTCCCCGCCCTCCTACGGGAGCAGGGTGCGCTCGCCATTCCCGTCGACTGCTACCCCGTCGGCGAGGACGTCCCGGTGTTTCGCGACATGTACTGGGGGCAGGGTCAGCGGAACCTGCGGGCCGCCCACCAAGTCCGCCGTACGGGCGGTGTCTACTCCATCTTCTGCTCCAACTACGCGTGTGGCCCCGACTCCTTCGGTGTGCAGTTCTACACGCACGTCATGGAGGGCAAACCGACCGCGATCATCGAGACTGACGGCCACTCCGGTGACGCCGGCACGAAGACCCGCGTGGAGGCGTTCCTCTACTGCGTGCGCGAACACCTCCAGGCGACCGGTCGCGAGGACGGCAGGAAGAACGAGCTCGACCGGACCGAGAAGAAGGGGGTCGGCCTGCGCGAGATCCTGGATCGCGGCGAGACGCTTCTTCTACCGTGGTTCGGCGCGCTCTCCGACGCGATGAACGCGTGCCTCGGTGCGGTCGGCCTCGACACCGAGGTGCTTCCGATGCCCGACCACGACGCGATGCGCCGGGGCCGGCGCCACACTTCGGGCAAGGAATGCATGCCCATGTGGTTGACGCTGGGAAGCGTTCTGCAGCGGATCCAGACGGAAGCGGACACCGAGAAGCGGTTCGCCTACCTGATGCCGAAGACCGAGGGCCCCTGCCGTTTCGGCACCTACAACCTGGCCCAGAAGCTGATCTTCGATTCCGTCGGACTGGGAGAGCGCGTGCGGATCTGGTCGCCGAGCGACCGGGACTACTTCGCGGAGTTTCCGCCCGGCTTCGCGGCCGTCACCTTCGCGGGCATCGCCGCGTGCGACCTCCTGACTTCCGCCCTGTACGACGTCCGCCCTGTCGAGCGGACTCCGGGCGCGGCGCAGGCGGTGCACGAGAAGTACCGCCGGGAACTGATCGCCCTGCTGGAGAAGGAGGCGGCGAAGCCGCTCTCGCGCCCGACTACGATCCTCGAGGTTCTCGGCGGTCGCGTGTACGGCATCCCCAATCTGCTGCGGCGGGCCGCCGAGGCGTTCCGCGCGGTGCGCGGCGAAGGCAGTCCGCCGCGCGTGCTGGTCGTCGGCGAGATCTACCTGCGCCTCGTCCCGTCCGCCAACGGGTTCGTCGTGGACGAGCTGGAGCGGCGCGGTCTGAGGGTCAGCCTGGCCCCGGCGAGCGAGTGGTTCGAGTACGTGAAGGAGATCGCGCGGATGCTGCGCGGATCCCGGGACCTGGGGTTGCAGGTCTCCTACGCCCTCCAGCGGCGGATCGCCTCCCGCACCTACGGGGTCGTGGCGAAGACGCTGGGCTGGCCTGCCCGTACGACCATCCCGGACGCATTCGAGGCCGCTGCGCCCTACCTGCGCCGCGAGCTGCAGGGCGAGGCCGTCCTCACCCTCGGCGGTCCCCTCAAGGAGTGGGACGACGGGCACATCGACGGCGTGCTGAGCGTCGGGCCCCTCGAGTGCATGCCGAGCAAGATCGCGGAGACCCAGTTCTTCCACGCGGCGCAGGCCCGCGGGATGCCCGTCCTGAACCTGGCGCGTACCGGCGAGCCGACGGACCCGGAGATCCTCGACAACTTCGCGTACGAGGTCCACACCCGCCACCGCAAGCAGCGCGAGTCCGTGTCCACCGGGTAGGGCCGGGGCGCCGGCGCGCGCCGGTCGCAGGAGATCCCATGCCCGCGTACGGTGCCAGGCACCCCGCAAGGGACAACGCCGTTCCCGTTCCCTCTCTGGCTTCAAGCCTCTTGCAGGCGGTGACCGGTCGCCGTTTCTCATGCCGTTCACCCCACGCAAGAGGCCTGCGGAGGCCGGGCCAGAGCGTATCGTCCGTGATACGCACCAGCGATTCCACGGGTAGGTCTTGGCCACTCTGACAACTGCATCCGCTATTTTCAGGCTTTTGAGGCGCGGCGACCGGTCGCCGTTTTTCGTTCCGCGTGCGATACACAACAGACCCCCGCCGGATCTCACGGACGAGCACCCTGTTCGGTGCCAGGCACCCCGCAAGGGGCAACGCCCGTTTCCCCCCGCAGCCTCTTGCAGGCGGCGACCGGTCGTCACTTTTCGTGCTGCGTGCGATACAGAAGAGGTCCGCGCCGGGCGCTTCACCTCGATGGCGCACGCCCGCCTCGGCGCCGCCGGGGTTCAATGGGGGAGCGGCGCGCGCCGGTCGCAGGAGATCCCATGCCCCTCGCGTTCCCGTCCGTCAACCGCGGCGAGGTCGCTTTCGGGTTCTTCAACGTCGACTCGGACATGCTGCTCCTGGAGCAGCACTTCTTCTTCGCCGACGCGTTCTGCGCTCGCGTCGGGGACCTCGCCGGGGCGTTTGCGGGCGAGGCGGTCGAGTCCGTGCTGGCGGGCCACGTCATCGCCCGCCCTGAGGACGTCGGCGACCTGATGGGCGCGATTCACGGGGTGCGGTTCACGGGCTTCCTCGGCGACACGTACCGCCGCTATCCGTTTCCCGCTCGACCCGAGGACTTCAAGCAGCAGCCCGAGGGCCACGAGACACGGGACGTCCTCCTGGGTCTCATCGAGCCGTACGCCGAGTCGGCCGCGATCCTGTTTCGGGCGGATCCGGTCGCGGGCGAAGTCGCGATCGGCGACGTCCGCTTCACACGCGCGGTCTTCCAGGACCTGGTCGCCTACGTCTGGCGCGGTGGCTGGCCGCGCTGGCGGGACGAGGTCCGCCCCGACTACGTCCTCGCGATGCAGGACGCGATCGCCGCGCGCGCGTCCAACTGGCTGGACGCCGAGGTGTGTCGGTGAGGCCACCTCGATCGCGCCCCCGGGTCCCACGCGTCGCAGGGGCCCGGTGCGGGGCGCGCGGGCGAGTGACGGGCGGCACTCCAGGCAAGCGGCTGGCAGGAGCAAGCCGCGCGTAGGCTGGGCAGCGAGTTCGAGTCACCACCCCAGGAACGGCTCTCCATGTGCTCCACCGCGACCCGTAGCACCCCCGACGAGGACTTCGCCCGCCACTGGCGGCCGCGCCTCGAGGAGCTGGCCCTCCGCATCGGCGTCGCCGCCCGGGGGAGTCTCACGCGCGCTCTGCAGGCAGGGCGGACCGACCGCATCGATCGGCCCGTGGCTCGGGGGGCCGGCGATCTGACGTACGGCATCGACGTGGGGAGCGAGGAGGTGCTGAGCGCCTGGCTCGCCGAGGAGGCGCGGGAGGCGCCCCTTTCCCTGCTGACCGAAGACGCGGGCTGGCGTCACAGGGGGCCCGCCGCAGGTGGTGGCGTGCGCGAGCTCGCGGGTTTCGATCACGGAGGCGTGCGCATCTGCGTCGATCCCATTGACGGCACGCGTGGCCTGATGGTGGACCTGCGTCCTGCATGGACGGTGATCTCCTGCGCTCCGGCCGGCGCCGGGCAGCCGCGGCTCGGTGATCAACGGCTCGGCCTCCTGCGCGAGATCCCCGACAGCCGCGCGGCGCAGTTGCGACAGCTGTGGGCCGTGCGCGGCGGAGGCTGCCGGCTCAGCGTGCTCTCGGTGGAAGGTGGAGCGCAACTCTCCGAGGACGATCTGCGCGTGGACGAGGACGGCCGCCCCGATCACGGCTACTTCTGCTTCTTCTCCTTCGGCCCGGAGTTACGCCCCGCCATCGCGACCGTCGCCGCGCGCTTCTTCGAGCGCCTCGTGGAAGAGGAAGGCGCCGACCCGCGCACGTTCTACGACGATCAGTACATTTCGAGCGGCGGTCTGCTCGCACTGCTCGCCATGGGCAGCCATCGCCTCGTGGTGGACCTGCGCAAGGAGATCGCCGAGCGCCTGGGCCGCGCTTCGCAGACGGCAAAGCCCTACGACATCGCCGGGGCGATCCTGTGCGCGACGGAAGCTGGGGCGGTGCTGCGCGGCGTGGATGGGGAAGACCTCGACTTTCCGATCGATGCCGAGACGCCCGTCTCCTTCGTGGCCTTCGCGAACGAGGCGACGGCCGCGCGCTGCGCTCCGCATCTTCGGTCGGCACTGGCTTGGGCGGAACGGGGCGATCGAGGGTGAGATCCGAGAGCTTCCCTGCACACCGCAAGCACCGTCGGGTGTCGCTGCGTTGCTTCGTGCGCCACACCTCGAGGTTCTCGGGGTCGACGGCTTGACCGTGAACTCGACCGGTGCGTCATCGGGGCACGGTAACGTCGAGGCCCGTGGCAGCGTGGAGTCGGGAGGTGGAAGGCTGCTCACGGAGCCCGCTTACTCACGTCGGTCGATCGCCGTGTCGCCCTCCCCTGGGGGAGGCGGCGCGGCACCTTCGAGCGCCGCCACGTCGATGCCCAGCAACGCGATGCGCTCTTTCCACTTGCGGCGTGCGAGCTGCCGCATGTCGTCGATCTTGTCTGCCTCGTCCACGATCTCGATCCCGATCAGGGTCTCCACGACATCCTCGAGCGTAACCACGCCGGCGAGCCCCCCGTACTCGTCGAACACGACGAGCAGGTGCACGCGGTTTTCGAGAAGCTCGTCCATTGCGTGCTCGAGCGAAGCGTTCTCGCTCACGGCCCGAACATCGCGTGCGAGGTCCTCGAGCGGATCCTCACCGTGCCCCTGGAGCTCCGCCAGCAGGATCTCCGTCTTGAGCACGAAGCCCGTCACGTCGTCGCGGTTGTCCCCGTAGATCGGGATCCTGGAGAAGGGCAGGTCGGGGTGGAGTTTCATGACCTCCGACACGGCGAGGTGCTGGGGGAGCGCCAAGACGACCGTCTGAGGCGTCATGATGTCCTCCACACGCAGCTCGGAGAAGCGGAAGAGGTTGCGGAGGATACGGCTCTCGCGGGCGTCGAGCTGACCGTGATCCTCACTGATCTCGGCCATCGCCGCGATCTCCTCACGGCTGGGGGCGTGGATCTCCCTGCCTCCGGTGATGAGCCGCGTGAGTTTCTCGGAGAGCCAGATCAGTGGGTAGAGCCCCCAGACCAGGATCTGGATGAACCACGCCGTCGGCTCGGCCAACTGCCGCCAGTACACCGCCCCGAGGGTCTTCGGCACGATCTCCGACACGAACAGGATGAGGAGCGTGAGCACCACCATGGCAACGCCGACGTACTGGTCGCCGAAGTAGATTGCCGCCTCCGCCCCCGCGCCCCCTGCGCCCACGGTGTGCGCGATGGTGTTGAGGGTCAGGATGCCGGCGAGGGAGCGGTCGATGTCCGTCTTGACCTTCTCGAGGAGCCGCGCCGCTCGTGATCCCCCCTGCGCGCGGGATGCGAGGTACGCGGGAGAGACGCTCAGCAGCACGGCCTCGGCCACGGAGCACAGGAAGGAGAAGACGAGCGCGGCCCCGGCGTAGAGCAGCATGCGGCCGAGGTTCTCCGCCCGTCCGGTCGTACCGTCGCCTGGCACCGGCGATGCCGTGACGACGAGGAGGAGCACGAGGGCCGCAAGGATCGCCAGGGGGATGGCCAGACGCCACGCTTTGGGACTCATGCGCCTCCTGATCTCGATCGACTCGTGGCCGATGCCTTGGGAACCACCGTGCAACGTACGCGGTCGGACGGGATATGGGGAGACGATTCGTATCCAACGGGCGTCTCGGACCCGCCCGATCTCACCGTGTCCCTACCTGCGACTTGGGGAGGGAGGCGGGGGCTACGCCCCTTCGAGCTGATGGCGGACGTGGGTGGCGCGGGTCGACTCGATGTTCCTGAGCACCTTGGGCGTGACGTCCCCCGTGGGGTACTTCCCGTCCATGCAGGCCTTGCAGAACGCGGTGACGCGCTTCGTGGGACCCCGCACCGCGTCGATCATGCGCGGGATCGTCATGTAGACGACGGCGTCCGCCTGGATCGCCGCGGCGATCTTCGCGTCGCTTCCCTCGCGCCGGGCGATGAACTCGTCGCGGGTCTGCATGTCGATGCCGTAGACGCAGGGGTACTTGATCTTCGGCGCGCTGATCGCGACGTAGACCTCCGTCGCCCCCGCGTTCCGAACCATGTCGACGACGAAGCGCGTGGTCGTGCCGCGGACCACCGAGTCGTCGACCAGCAGGACCTGCTTGCCTTCGAGCTCCATGGGCAACGTCGTGAGCTTGGCCTTGACGCTCTTCTGGCGATTCGCCTGGTCGGGCATGATGAACGTCCGCCCGATGTAGCGGTTCTTCAGCAGCCCCTCGCGGTAGCGGACGTCGAGTTCGCGCGCGCATTCGAGCGCGGCGGGTCGTGCGGAGTCGGGCACCGGGACGACGACGTCGGGCTTCAGTCCCCGGGCGCGCACGAGGTCGGCGAGCTCCTCGCCGAGGCGGAGGCGCGCCTTGTAGACGGAAATGTCGTCCATCACGCTGTCGGGACGCGCGAAGTAGATGAACTCGAAGACGCACGGGTGGTGCTGGTTCCGTCCGCCGTTCCCGACGATCTTGCGCTGCATCCGGCCCGCGGGGTCGATGACGACGACCTCGCCCGGCTCCAGGTCGCCGACGATCTCGAAGCCCAGGACGCTGAGCGCCGCGCTCTCGCTGGCCACGCACCACTCGCTCTTCCGGCCCTTCGGCGCGCGTCGGCGGCCGAGGATCGCGGGCTTGATGCCGAACGGGTCCCGGAAGGCGACCAGGCCCCGGCCGCCGACCAGGGCGACGCCGGAGTAGGAGCCGCGGACGCGGCGGTACACCTCGCGCATCGCGCGGAAGGCCGCCTCCGGCCACGATCGGCTGCGGTTCCGGCCGAGGGCCGAGGCGAAGACGTTGAGGATCGCCTCGACGTCGCAGGCGGTCTCGAGGCGCCGGAGGTCGCGGTGCGCCAGCTCCCTCTTGAGCGCCGGGTAGTTCGTGACGTTCCCGTTGTGCGCCATCGCGATGCCGTAGGGCGAGTTCGTGTAGAGGGGCTGGGCGTCCGCCGAGGTGCCCCCGCCGACCGTGGGGTAGCGGGTGTGGCCGATCGCGAACGAGCCGGTGAGGGAAGGCAGGTTGGCGGGATCCGAGGCGTCGAAGATCTCGCTCACGAGCCCGGTGGCGCGGAGGGAGTGGAACGACTCGCCGTCGAACGAGGCGATGCCCGCCGCGTCCTGGCCGCGGTGCTGGAGGACGAGCAGGGCGTCGGCCACCTCGAAGGCGGCGCGAGGTCCTGCGTGAATGCCGATGAAGCCGCACATGCGCCGGTCGTGGCTCCCAACGGGAGGAAGGTCGGGGGGTGGGGAAGTGTACGTCCCGCCGGGCGGTCTAGCCGTCGCCGTGGGCGTCGAGGAACAGCCCGAGGCGTTCCCGGCTCGGGACGGTGCGGCCCAGGACGGGCACGGCCAGGGCCGCGAAGAGCGTGCGGGCCGCCTTCAGGGTGTCGGCGCCGGGCTCGTCGTCTTCCGTGAGATCCTCGATCTGGAACTCGACCGCCTCGTCCAGGAGGGTGAGGCGCGCCTCGAGCAGGGCTCGGAGCGACGCGTGCGGCTCCGGCTCGAGTTTCGCCACGGCAGCCCAGTCCTCCAGGGCACGGCGCCAGGCCTCGTCGTCCAGGGCCGCATCACCCCGCGCGAGGAGGTTCCGGATCTCGAGGTAGCGCGTGGGCGACAGGGTCTTGCCGAGATCTTCCTGCAGCTTCGTCACCTGCTTCTTCACCGCCGCCGGTTCGAACTGGTCCTTTTCCTCGACGCGAACCACCTCGCGGTCGGGACGGACGAGCCACGTGTTCGGGCAGAGCTCGACGAAGGGGATCTTGACGAGGTCCTCGTCGCGGGCGTTGTCGACGTCCACCGCGGCGTTGAGGTGGTCGCGGCAGGTCATCCCCGGGTAGAGGGGGCAGCGCTCGGTCTCGCTTCCCGTGGCGTTCTCGACGATCTCGGCGTCGTGGCCCAGCTCGTTGTGTGAGACAAGGACGACGACGTTCTCGTTGGCCCAGCGGACGAAGCTGCGATTCGTGAGTACCGACCGGTACATCCGCGTGCAGCGGCCTCAGTCGTCCTTGTGGCAAGTCACCAGCACGGGGACGTTGCGGATCCGTCCCTCGAGGAGCGCCTCCGCGTACGTCCTACGGTAGTTGAGGTGGGGCTGCTCTCCGTCGCCGGCGCGCGCGCAGCTCGGAAGCGCGGCGAGCCAGTACGCGCCCGCCAGGGCGGCGAGCGTGAGGACGAGCACAGCGGTCAGGGGACGTCGCATGGTGGCTCTCCAGGGGTGCGAGCAGCCCCGATCCTACGCTGGAGAGGGAGCGTGCGTCAGTCGGCCCGCTCTGCCTCGTCGAGGGCGTGGGGGTCAGTCGCGATCGAACCGTCGGGCGGCCTTCTTCCCGCGCGCCTTCAGACGGGCCTCCGTCTCGTGGAGGTGGAGCCGCTCCTCGATCTGGCGGGTATAGGACTCGACGGTGTCGTCGTCCGTGCGCTCGACGCCGAGCATGTCGCCGATCTGCACCAGGAGGTCCGGGTCCTCCTCGACCCGATAGTCGTAGCGCACCATCAGGTAGCCGAGGATGTCCAGGAAGATGCGCCGGCTGAAGAACGAGCAGATCCAGTGCATGACTCCGGTGATGAGCACCAGAGCCACGATGGCGTAGGCGAGGTACTCGGCCGCGCTCCTGAGCGCCGCCTGGGGGTCGTTGTCCGCCTCGTAGGTCTGGG
>JAUXCH010000203.1 GCA_030618975.1 Planctomycetia bacterium | reverse complement strand
GCCACGACCTCGTCCGACGCGACGCCGATCTGCCCGAGGGCCAGCGCGGCGTGCGCCCTGAGCTCGCCGTCCGCATTCGGGTTCGCCACCACGGCGCGCAGGTCGGGCACGGCCCCGGGCGCGCGGAGGAGACCCAGCGCGGCCGCGGCCGCGCCGCGGAGGTCGGACTCCAGCGTACGCGTCTGGAGCGTGCGGCGGAAGGTGACGAGCGCGTCGCTGCGCAGCTTCACGCCCACGGCGCAGTCGTCCGGGACCTGCCGCACGGCGAGGGCCAGGCCGAGGGTGCCGAACCCCTTAAGGTACCAGGGACCCTTGGAGGCGCGCTCCCCGAGGAGGGAGGCGGCCTTGGTGCCGTCCAGTACCCGGGTCGAGCCGTCGGCCAGGTCGGCGCCGACGAGCCGGCCGAGAGCGAGGTTGGCGAGCCCCATGACCAGGAGCTCCTGCTCGCCCTGCATCGCGCGCTCGAGGATCCGCGCGACGAGCAGACGTTCCGTGGCGTGGATCCGGTCCACCCGGTCGCCGAGGGCGAGCACGGCGGCGAGGCGGAGGGCGGGCGGGTTCTTCTCGTCTCGCGCCGCGCTCAGGCGGCGGATCAGGAGGGACGTCGCCGTGCGGTCCCCGAGGCGGACGGCGGTCGTGAGCCCGTGGGCGCGCTCGGGCGCGCGCGCGCGGCGCCCCCCCACCTTCTCGCCGCGTGCGAGCGCCTCGACCTCGCGCCGTACGGCGTCGGGGATGCCGACCGAAGGCTGCAGCCCCAAGGCGGACAGCAACGCGATGCGGTACGAGGAGTCCTTGTAGCGTCCGCGGGTGTAGCGCTGCCAGACGAGCGTGGAGAGGAGGCGGCCGTTCTTGGACTGCGGGTCCTGGTGCCAGGGCTGGTCGCCGAGGAGGCCGATCGCGAACATCGCGAACTGGCGCGTGCGAGCCGGGACCACGACGCGCCGGCCGTCGACCTGCCGGTCCCAGAGCATGAGGAGCTTCGCGCGGAGGGGATCGAGCTCGTTCGCGGTGAGTTGCCTCGACGGATCCGTCCGGCGCAGGAGGCCCAGCGCGAGCGCCGCCGACTCCCGGACGAGATCCGGGGCCCGCTCGTCCTGGACCCAGGCGAGCAGGACGGGGATCGCGGACGCGTCCCGCGCGAGCTTGCCCAGCGCCAGCGCGGCGGAAGCCCGGACGTCGTCGTCCTGCCGCTTGTTGGGATCGAGCACCTCGAGCAGGAACGGGAGGATCCGCTCCTCGACGAGACGGTCGCGGTCGGCCTCCCAGCGGTCGCGGTCGGGGGCCGGAGCCGTGCCCTCCGGGGTGATCACGGCCCGGCTCAGGCTCGCGGGCCGCGGGGGCAGCAGATCGGGCTGGTGGAGGTCCCACCAGAACTGCCAGGAGATCTCGCGGGTCGGCGTGAACACGTCCCGCCGGTGGCGTTTTCCGACCGTGCCGGGCTTCATGAAACCGCCGCCGGGAGTCACCACGGGACCGCCGGTGCCGGGGTTCACGTGCGTCGGCGTGTTGCCGCGGGGGGTGCCGTGAGGGACCGCGCCCCCCGGTGTGGTCGGGGGTGGGGGCACGAACTGCCCGCCGTGGGCCCAGGCGGGTGGGGCCAGGAACGGGGCCGAGGCCAGAGGGAAGACGAGGGCCAGACCCACCGTAGCAATCCACCGCATGCCGGTCTCCACGCGCACCTCCCCTCCGACCCCAGGATCCGCCCCGTTCTGGGAACGCCGCCGGATCGAAACGGAATCCCGGCTCTGGGAACGTCATCCGGGGACCGTCAGCGGTGGACAGGGGGACAGGGGGACAGGCGTTGTCCCTTGCCGGGTGCCTGGCACCGTACAAGGGGGACGCGGTCGTCGCCCCTCGGCGCCGACGAATCAACGGCCGCGAGGTAGGCTGCGGCGCATGGATTCGCGGACCGGCGCCCGACTGCAGATGCTGGCCGCGGCCGCCCTGTTCTCCACGGGCGGCATGGCCATCAAGGCGTGCCAGATGACCGGCTGGCAGGTGGCCTGCTTCCGCTCCCTCTTCGGCGCGCTGACGCTGCTCGTCCTGATCCCGGGCGCGCGGCGCGGCTGGTCGAGGCGCACGCTCCTGGTGGGCCTCGCCTACGCGGCCACGCTCTGTCTCTACGTGCTGTCGAACAAGCTCACGACGGCGGCGAACACGATCTTCCTGCAGTCGACCGCGCCGCTCTACCTGCTGCTGATCTCGCCGCTCCTGCTGAAGGAGCCGATCCGCCCGCGCGAGCTCTGGTTCCTGGCGGCGATGGCGCTCGGGCTCTCGCTCTTCTTCTGGGGCCGCGAGTCCCCGCAAGCGACGGCGCCGAATCCGGCGCTGGGGAACGTCCTGGCCGCGGTGGGCGGGCTGACCTGGGCGCTGACCGTGGCGGGGCTCCGCTGGCTCGCGCGGACCGAGGGCCGGGAGGGCGGCTCGCCGGCGGGCGCCGCCGCGGGCGCGGCGGTCGTCGGAAACCTACTCGTGTCCGGCGTCTGCCTCCCGCTCGCGCTCCCGGTCGAGGGCGCGGCCGCCGCCGACTGGCTCTGGGTCGTCTACCTCGGCGTCCTGCAGATCGGCCTCGCCTACGTCTTCATGACGCGGAGCATGAGACGGGTGCCCGCGCTCGAAGGCGCCCTGCTGCTGCTGCTCGAGCCGGTGCTGAACACGCTCTGGACGTGGCTCGTCCACGGCGAGGTACCCGGCACCTGGTCGAGACTGGGGGCGCTGACGATCCTCGTCGCCACGCTCGCGCACACGCTGGTGGCGCGTCGGAAGGAGGGAGGGCGCTACCCCTCCGAGGCGGCCTCGTCCTCCGAGTCGTAGTGGTCGACCGCGTCGAACACGCCGCAGATGTCGAGGACGCGCTGCACCTTCGACGGCACGGCGGCCAGGCAGAGCCGCTTGCCGGCGCGACGCGCGGAGGTGTAGGCGGCGGCGATGACGCCCACGCCGGAGCTGGTGATGTACTCGAGCTCTTGGAGGTTCAGGACGATCCTCTCCGGCCCCTCCTTCACCTGGCGGCGCAACTCCTCGAGGAACTCGAAGGAGTACGTGCTCTCGCCGAGGACGCCCCGCAGGCGGTAGACGAAGGTCTTGCCGTCCTGGCGCGTGATGTGCTCGACCTGGAGACTACTCATCGGATCCTCCTTCGAGAGACCGCACGGGTGGACACGGTACCAGAGATCCGCCCCCCGTCCGGTGGACGGGGGGCGGCAGGGAGTTCGGTCGGGAGACCCGGAGGCCTCCCGCGTGCAACCGACCGGCTAGACCCAACCGCGGTCGCGGCTGGCCTGGGCCACGCGCTGGACGGACACGAGGTAGGCGGCCAGGCGCATGTGCACCTTCTCGCTCTCGGCCATCTTCCAGACGGCGTGGAACGCGTCGGTCATCTTCTCGTCGAGACGCTCGCGGACGAGCTTCAGCGGCCAGTAGTAGTTGTAGCTGTTCTGCACCTGTTCGAAGTAGCTGACCGTCACGCCGCCGGCGTTGGCCATGAAGTCGGGCAGGATGACCACGCCCTTGTCGTAGAGGATCTCGTCGGCCTCGGGGGTCGTCGGACCGTTGGCCAACTCGCAGAGCATCTTGGCCTTCACGCGAGCGGCGTTCTCGTCCGTGATCGCGTTCTCGAGAGCGCTGGGGTACAGCACGTCGACTTCGAGCTCGAGCAGTTCCGCGTTCGAGATCGGCTCGGTGCCGGGGTAGCCCTGGAGGGTGCCCTTCTCGAGCTTGTACTTGACGACCTCGTGGGGATCCATCCCGGCCGCGCAGTAGATGCCGCCACGGCTGTCGCTGGCCGCCACGAACTTCGAGTTGCCCAGGAGTTCCTTGTGGATCGTCGCGCCGAACTGACCGGCGTTGCCGAAGCCCTGGACCGCGTACGTCGCGTTGTCCCAGTCGATGTTCAAGATCTTCCCGGCCTCGCGGACGCAGATGACGCCACCGCGGGCGGTCGCGTCGCCGCGGCCCTGGGAACCGCCGAGCGTGAGGGGCTTGCCCGTGATCACGCCGGGGTGCGACTCCATGACGATGGTCTCGTACTCGTCCATCATCCAGGCCATGATCTGCGGGTTCGTGTACACGTCGGGCGCGGGGACGTCCTTCGTGACACCGAGGAGGCGGGCGACGGCACGCATGTACCCACGCGCGAGACGCTCCTGCTCTCCTGCCGAGAGTTCCTTGGGGTTACAGGTGATGCCACCCTTGCCGCCCCCGAGGGGAATGTCGACGACGGCCGTCTTCCACGTCATCCACGCGGCGAGCGCGCGAACCGTGTCGATCGTCTCGTCGGGGTGCCAGCGAAGGCCGCCCTTCGTGGGACCGCGCGAACTGTTGTACTGCACGCGATAGCCGTGAAAGATCTTGAACTTGCCGTCGTCCATGCGTACGGGCAAGGTCACCTTGTACTCGCGCATCGGCCAGCGCAGGAATTCGCGCATGCCATCATCGAGACCGAGGCGCTCCGCGGCCTCGTCGAACTGGGCCTGGGCGATCTTGAACGGATTGAGCTCCGACATCGAACGTCTCCGGGTTGAGGATCGTGGGGGCCGACCCCCCCCGATTGGCGGCCTAGGATCAACCCAAACCCCCGCTTTCCTTCGCCCTTTCGGAGCGTTTCACGTCCCTTTTTTCGCCCCTCTCGAGGGGCCGAGGAGCGGGCCGTCCGGTCCCCCGGGGTCTCCGTCGCGGGAGGGTGCGAAACGCCGGGGACGGAGGTTCCCCGGCACGTAGGATGAGCCGATGATGGGTGAGAATGCGCGCGACTCGCACGACAAGGCGGCCACCCAGGCCCACCTCGAGGCCTACCTCGAGTCCTATCCGGGGCTGAGGGGCCGCGTCTGCCGGATCCTGCTCCTCCACCTCCACACCATGGGGCTCGCGCGGATCGAGGAGATCTACCGCCGGGCCGCGCACGCCGAGGAGTGGCAGGTCCCGACGGACCCCAACGTCCCGGAAGCCCAGCTCTGGGCTGCGGACGAGAAGGAGGTCATCAACCAGATCGTCATCAATCTCGCCGCCGAGCACCTGTCGCCGGCCGAGGTCGACAACATCGTCTGGGCGGCCCACCAACGCGACGAGGCCAAGTCCGTCGAGTCGCTGGCCCGGATGCCGGACGTCCCGCTCGATCTGATCGCCCACAAGGTGAGCCAGTACGCGAGCATCGCCAGCACCCGCTCGAGCGGCGGTCGGCCCCCCTCCCCGGAGGGGACCATGGTCGCCCTGCTCCGGCGCTTCGTCACGGAGAGCGTGGACTACATCACGGTCGCCAAGCGCTACCTCGACATCCACGACATCAGCTGGGTGCTCGAGCGGACGGTCTCGACCGAGCGGGGTGGAGGCTGGGTCGGCGGAAAGGCCGCCGGGATGTTGCTGGCGTGGGCGATCCTGCGCGCGAAGGGCTTCCACGAGGTCGCCCTCCCCAACACGGTGTTCGTGCTCACCGACGCCTACACGGCGTTCAAGGAGCACAACGGACTGACCGAGCTCGCGGATCACAAGTACCAGCCCGTGCGTGCGGTACGGGAGAACTACCGCGCCATCAAGGCGGTATTCCGCAACGCGGAGTTCCCGCCCCGCATCGCGAACCGCCTCCGCGCGGAGCTCGCGCGCTGGGGCGAGGTGCCTCTCATCGTGCGCTCCTCCAGCCTGCTGGAAGACAGTTTCGGCGCCGCGTTCGCCGGCATCTACCAGAGCCTGTTCCTCGCCAACCAGGGGACCCCCGAGGCTCGCCTCCGCCGCCTCCTGGCGGCCATCGCCGAGGTGTACTCCGGCGTGTTCAGCCCGGACGCGACCTCCTATCGACGCCGCCACGACCTGATCGACCACGACGAGCGCATGGCCGTCATGATCCAACCCGTGGTCGGGACGCGGTACGGGCCGTACTTCTGTCCGCCCGTCGCCGGGGTCGCATTCTCGCGAAACGACTACCGGTGGAACGCCCGGATCAAGCGCGAGGACGGCCTCGCACGGGTCGTCCTCGGCCTGGGGACCCACGCCGTGGACCGCGTCGGCGACTTCGCGCGCATGGTGGCGCTCCAGGTCCCCAGCATGCGCCCCGAGGTGACGGCGCACGAGATCATCGCCGCCTCGCAGAAGCGGGTGGACGTCCTCGACATGGAGGGCGGCGGGTTCCGTGGGATCTCGAAGGAGGACGCGCTCGAGGCCATGCGCGAGGACGGGATCTCCGAGTACGTCTCCGTGATCGAGCAGGGCGGGCACCTCGCGACCCCCGTGGGAACACGCGTTACCGCCCCGGCGAACCGTCTCTGCCTCACCTTCCAGCGCATGCTCGCCGGCGACTTCCCCGACGGGATGCGACGCATTCTCGAAACGCTCGAAGAGGCCTACCGCGTCCCCGTCGACTTCGAGTTCGCCGTCAACGGCGGCAAGCTGCACGTCCTGCAGTGCAGGCCCCTCGGCAACCTCGACGAAGGCGCCCGGCACCCCGTGCCGGACGACGTGTCCGTGGTCGACCAGGTGTTCAGCACGAGCCGCTGGGTCAGCAACGGCCTGGTCGAGAACATCGACTACGTGGTGTTGATCGACCCGCGGGACTACGCCGGCATCGAGAGCGTGAACCGCCGACTGGAGGTGGGTCGCGCCGTGGGGCGAGTCAACGACGCGCTCGCGAGCCACACCTTCATGCTCATGGGACCCGGGCGCTGGGGCACCCAGGACCTGCGCCTGGGGATCCGCGTGGCCTTTGCCGACATCGGAAACGCGCGGGTGCTCGTGGAAATCGCACGCGAGCGCGAGGGGTACGTGCCCGAGCCGTCGTTCGGGACGCACTTCTTCCAGGAGTTGATCGAGGCCGATATCCGGTACCTGCCGCTGTACCCGGACGACCCCGGCGCGGTCTTCAACGAGGATTGGCTCCGCGGCGGTCCCAACGCACTGGCCGAGATCGCGCCCGAGTGCGCCGAGCTGGCGGACGTCGTCCGCGTGATCGACGTCAAGCAGATGGCGCCGGGTCGGACCCTGCAGCTGGTCATGGACGGGGAACGCCAGGAAGCGCTGTGTTACGTGCGGTAGGGTTTCGTGCGCCAAGCTGCGTCAGACAGGAGACACGATGAGCTGGACCGACACCCTCAACCGCGAAATCGCCTACGCGTACGGCGCGTCGGTGATGCTCATGAAGCTCGTCCGGGACGACGAGCTCGACTACGAGCCCCCGACCTCCGAGGACCCCGAGGGAGCCGAGACCACCGGCTGGATGACGATGGGCCAGCTTCTCCACCACATGACGGGCGCGTGCGGGGCGATGTGCAAGGCCTTCCAGGCGAACGACTGGACCCCGGTCATGGGTGGCGAGCCGGGCGAGATGCCCACCGCGGCGTCGGTCGAGGCGGCCCTCGAGGCGCTGGAGGCCGACCGGCTCGTGGCACTCCGGGCCATCGAGGAGGCGGGCGAGGAGCGGATGGAAGCGGAGGAGGTCACCGCGCCCTGGGGCATCGAAGGCACGCTCGGGCAGCAGTTCCTCGACTCGGTCAAGCACCTCGGCCAGCACAAGGGGCAGCTCTTCTACTACCTGAAGCTGCTCGGCCGGCCCGTCCACACCGGCCACCTCTGGGGCCTGGAGGAGTAGCAGGGCCCCGCAGGTCGAGGGAACCCTGCGCCCCTCCCGGACGACCTACCCCTTGACCGGAAGGTCGTGGGCGGCTACGACCGTCCCCTTCCGCATCGAGGACGAGTCCGATGAACAGCGCGCGCCTCCCCGTGAACCCGGCCCACCCCGCGACCCCGGATGCCCTTGCAGGCGTCGTCGCGCCCCGGATCGCCGGCTTCCCCTGTGGGTCGAGGCCGCTGCGCGTCCAGGCGAGGCTGCTGCGCCCCCGACTCATCCCGCTCGGGATGCGCGGCCCCTCGG
>JAUXCH010000027.1 GCA_030618975.1 Planctomycetia bacterium | reverse complement strand
CTCTCCTTTCTCCGCGGGTCCACGCGTCGGGCCAGTGTCTGGATCGCGCGCTCGAGGAAGCTCTCGTAGAAGACGCGGTAGAGCTCGGCCGCCTCACCCTTCGCCGCCGCCTGCTCGCGCCACCAGGCGAGGAGGAGGAGTTCGGCCTCCCGGAGGTCCCCCTCCTCCGCGACGACGGCGATTGCGAGCTGGACGTTCTCGTAGTCGCGGTCCTCGAGCATGACCCGGGCCGCGGGGAACGCCGCAGGGGAACCGCGCCGCCGGAGGAGGAGGAGACCGGCCCTGCGCTCGGTCGCGTGCTGCGAGGCGAGGAGCTCCCTCGCCACCCGGTCGGCGTCGGGTACGTCCGCGTGCGTCCCCCCCGCGTACACGAGCCAGGCCGCGTCGGTGGGGAAGCGCCGCGAGGCGATCAGCTCCCCGGTGAGCCTTGCGATGCGCATGTGGGCGGCCTTCACCGTTTCCCGGTGCTCGTAGTCGGCCTTCCCGAGTCCCCATCCCAGGTTGAGGCCCGCGGCCAGGCGGATCTCCTCGTTCTCGTCGCCGAGCATCTCGATCAGCGCGTCGAGGACATCGGGGTGGGTCAGCACGAGAGGTGTCGAGAGGGCGACGAGCTCCGCCCGGTACTTCGCGGAGAAGTGAAGGTCCTGGAGACGGCCTGCGACGACGACGGCGGTGGAGGGGCTCTTGGGATCCAGCCGCAGGGCGGAGAGTGAGATCGCCTCGTCCGACGAGGCGGCTGCCCGCTCGAGCGCCGTTCGGTACGGTTCGAGGACGGCGTCGGGAAAGAAACGCATGGCGACGAGCCATCCGAAGAACCGGCTCGCCCCCTCGCGTTCGACGGCGTGGGCCGACTCGAGCGCCGCCGCGACCCGCCCCGCGACCTCGGGCGTGAACTCCGTCTCGAAGCGCTTGCGGACGTCTCCGCCCCAGGCCTGGAGCCGTTCGGGATCCTCCACGATCGCGCGCACGAAGCGCTCGGGATCGACGTCGGCGAGCCCGAGGAGGATGCGGATCGCAAGGTCCGTCTCGTAGGGGAGGTCGAGGGCGGCGGCCAGCTCGAGCGCTCCCACGGGACCCCGAGCGATCGCCGCCTCGGCCGCGGCTCGTCGTTCAGCGTCGGATGCGTCCGAGAGCAGGACCTCCGTGAGGGATACCCGGCGTGGCGGCAAGGCGGAAGCCTCGGCGGTTTCCCGCTCGCTCCGCGCGAGCAGCGCGCGCGCTTCGGCGCGCAGGAGCAGGTCCTCTCCGTTCGCGGGCGCGTACGGGGGCAGGACGTCGCGGGCTTCGTCGTGCAGTGGCTCCCGGTGCGGGAGGACGGTCCGAGGTCGAGGTGCACGCCCGTCGACGCGGAAGGTCGCTTCTCGTTCCCCGTGCCGGACGAGCACGCCGGGCGACTCTACGTGAGCCGTCCCGGAGACGCGCGCCACGCGCTCGTCGAGGGCGTGACGCCCAACGGCGAGGCGTACGAGATCTCCCTGGAGCCGGGCGGAACGATCACCGGACGGTTGACGGGGCTCGAGGGCCACGACGCGAGGATCGTGGCCGCCCTCTGGGCGGCGCGGGAAGACGGCCTCCTTGCCCACGCCGTCCTCGACGCCCGGGGCGGGTTCCGGATCGCCGGCCTGCCGCCGGGACGGTACCGCGTCGGCGCCCTGGCCCGGATGGCGAAGGAGATGCGCACGGCCGGAAGCGATTCCGTCGATCCCGGCACGCGGGACGTGGTGCTCGACCTCGAGTAGGAGGGCGACCTCGACGCCGTCCGTCGCGGGGCGCGCGCGGCGTTCGACCCGCCGGGGCGCTCCCGCGGCCCGGAGGTGGGCTCCCACGAGACCCTCATTCGTCGCAAGATGTCCTGGCCTCGAGGACCCCCATGCTCGGCTCTTCGGCCTGGGCTCCACCCCTGCTCCCCAGACTCGTTCGCGAGGGTACGATCCCGCGCTGCCGACCTGTACGCGATCGGGCACGCGCGAGCGCGCACGCACGCATCCGGCCCCGCGCGGAGATCGGCGGACACGGTGATCGGCGGACGGTGAGCGGGAACGGCGGGGCGGAGGAACGCGACATGGGCTGGAACCGGAGTTGGCGACCCTACGTTCCGGTGTCTCAGCGTCGCGCCGAGGCCAGGCGGGCCGTGGCGGCGTTCCGCAAGCAGGGCGTCGACATCCAGCCCGTCGAGATCGAGGGGCGGAAGATCGCCACGACCTTCTGGGGCGAGGCCTGGTGCGACCACCTGGAATCGTTCGGCGACTACGCGAATCGCCTGCCGCGAGGCCGGACCTACGTTCGGAACGGGTCGGTCTGCCACCTGGACGTCACCGCAGGCAAGGTGGACGCGCTGGTCAGCGGGTCGGAGCTCTACCACGTCGAGATCTCCATCAAGCGCCTGGCCGCGAAGACGTGGGCCGCGGTTCGGAAGCGCTGCGCCGGCCGGATCGGCTCGCTGCTCGAGCTCCTGCAGGGGAACCTGTCCGATCGGGTGATGGAGGTCGTCACCGACCGGAAGGCCGGCCTGTTCCCCCAGCCCCGGGAGATCACGTTCGACTGCGACTGTCCGGACTGGGCGGACATGTGCAAGCACGTGGCCGCGGTCTGCTACGGGGTGGGCGCGAGGCTCGACGTGAGACCGGAGCTCCTCTTCCTGTTGCGCGGGGTCGACCAGCAGGACCTGATCGCAGCGGACGCCGAGCAGGCGGTCGCGGCCGCGACGACGCGCGGCCGCTCGAAGCGTTTGGCCGACGACGACCTGGGCGACGTGTTCGGCATCGACCTCGACGACGACCCCCCCGCCGCCCCGAGGACGAGGGCCCGGACCCCGCGCAAGGCGGCGAAGCGGAAGAAGGCCTACCCAAGCAAGAAGACGGACGCGAAGAAGAAGGTCGTGTCGAAGAAGAGGATCGCGCCGAAGAAGAAGGCGGCCGCGAACAAGAAGGTCTCCGCGAAGAAGAAGGCGGCGCCCAGGAAGAAGGTCGTCAAGCGGAAGGTCGTGAAGAGAAAGGTCGCCAAGCAGAAGGGGACGGCGAAGAAGAAGACGCCCTCCAAGAAGAAGGTCGTGATGACGAAGGCCGTGGTGAAGAAGAAGGCCGCCACGGGGAAGACGGCCGGCGCGAAGAGGAAGACGCCCGCGAAGAAGAAGGCGACGGCCGGCAAGAAGACCGCGAAACGGAAGGTGCCCACGAGGAGGGCGCCGGTGGCGAAGACGGCGGCCGCGAAGAAGAAGAAGACCACGCGCCGAAAGAAGGCCGTGGGCGGGAAGAAGCCCCCTGCGAAACGGCGCGCGAAGCGCTAGCCGGTCCCGCCTCGGACGCGTCCGTCGGCGGACGTAGACTCCCGGTCCGATGATCGTGGATGTGCTCGGACTGCTGGCCGACGCGATTCCCGTCGAGCTGCGGGCGCGAGGGGACCGCTGCGCCGACGAGGGTTCGATCCAGATCCTCGATGCGGGACGCGACCGATTTCGAGCCGCCACGTTCGGGGCGGAGGCCTGCGAGGTGAAGATGCGGGTGGACGAGGACGGTGATCTCGCCGTCTCGTGTACCTGCCCTCTGATCGGCCGCGACGGACCCTGCGAACACGCATGGGCCATGGCCCGGGTGATGGAGCGCCAGGGGTACGAGCTGTGGTCGCCGTCTGGCAAGCAGCCCGAGGTCTTCGACGCAGACGCTCTCATCGACCGCCTCCGCATGGACGAGCCGCTGGGGAGCGGCCCTCGGGTGGATGTCGATGTCTCCGCTTCGGAGCGCCTCTTCCTCGGTTCTGCGAAGCGCGATCTCGGGCACGATCCGTGGCGGGACTCCTGGCAGGCGCGGCTGGTCGCGATCGAGACGGCGACGCCCCGCACCTCGCGCAATCTGTGGTGCGAGTTCGGGGCAATCGATGCCCGGATCCTCTACGCGTTGGACGTTCGTGCGTCCACGGAGGGGGGCTGGCCCGATTTCAGGGCGTGGCGGCAGAAGCGCCTCCAGCGGGGGGCGTGGGGCACAGCTTGCAGCGTGGACGTGCCGTCCTACCGCGCTTTCGAGGTCGCGGCCGGAGAGGACCACGAGCTTCTCGCTCTCCTCGCATCGACGATTCGTGCCGCCTCCCCCGCCTGGGGCTGGATGCAGAGGCGACTTGCGACGCACGAGTTGTCCGCTCCGACCTTGATCCAAGTGGCCCGGCGGCTCTGCGCGACCGGGCGCTTCTACCTGGACCACGGGGAAGGCCCCCGCGAGCCCGCGATCACCCGCGACGAGGGCTCGCCTTGGGTGCTGGGCCTGCGTCTCGGGGAAGGCCCGTCCCCCGCGCTCCTCCGGGTCACGGGGTTTCTCGAGCGGGGGGAGGAGCGCATGGACGTCGAGGAGCCCGATCTCCTGTTCGGCGCGGGGCTCGTCTTCGCGGCGGGCCGGATGGCCGACTTCGACGCGTGTGGTGCCATGCCATGGGTCGACGCGCTTCGCTCGGGTGGTCCCCTCGACGTGCCGGTCTCCGAGCGGACTCGCCTCGTCGAGTCCCTGCGGGCGCTGCCGAGGGCTCCGATTCTGGAGATCGAGGGTGAGGAGGCACCACGGCGGATCCGACCCCGGCCGCACCTGGAGGTGAGCCCGCCCGAGGCAGGCACGCGTCGCCGCACCCTGCCCTGCGAGATCCGGTTCGACTACGAGGGCACCCTGGTGTCCGCCTCCGCCGTCCCGGGCCACATCGTTCCGGAGGGGAGCGAGACCCCGATCCGGCGCGACGTCGACTTCGAGGAGCAGGCGCTCGCGAGCTTCCTCCAGGGGGGCGGGACCCGTCCGCCGGCAAGCCGGCCCGACACGACGGGAAGCGTCACCGCGAAGCGCCTGCCCGGGCTCGTCGCCGCGCTGCTGGCCGAGGGGTGGACCGTCGAGGCCGAGGGTGTGCGCTATCGACAGGGGGGGGCGTTTCGCCTCTCGGTCACGAGCGGCATCGACTGGTTCGACCTCGCAGGTGTCATGGACTTCGGCGGGCAGGTCGCAGGCCTGCCCGCGCTGCTCGACGCCGCCCGGCGCGGCAGCCGCATGGTGGAGCTGGGCGACGGCTCGAAGGGGATGCTCCCCGAGGACTGGCTCCAGGGCTGGGAGGTTGCGAGCGCGCTCGGAGAGGTCGACGGCGAAGGGCTCCGGTTTCGCGGCAACCAGGGCTGGATTCTCGACGCGCTGCTGGCGGGGCGGGACGAGGTCGCCGTCGACCGCGAGTTCGAGAAGGTGCGCGGGCGTCTCGCCACGTTCCGGGGCATCCGACCCGCCCGGAAGCCGCGCGCGTTCGTCGGGACGCTGCGCGGCTACCAGCGCGAGGGCCTGGCCTGGCTCCGCTTCCTGGGTGAGACGGGTCTCGGGGGATGTCTCGCCGACGACATGGGACTGGGCAAGACGATCCAGGTGCTCGCATTTCTGGAGGCGCGTCGCGCGGCGGGGAGGAAGCGCTCCCCGTCGCTCGTCGTGGCGCCCCGATCCGTGATCTTCAACTGGCTGGAGGAGGCGGCCCGCTTCACGCCGATGCTGAACGTCCTCGACTACACCGGACCGTCCCGGAAGGAGAAGCGAAAGCGCTTCCGCTCCCACGACGTGGTCCTGACGACCTACGGGACGCTGCGCCGCGACATCACGGAGCTGAAGGACGTGCGGTTCGGCGTCGTCGTCCTGGACGAGGCGCAGGCCATCAAGAACGCGCACAGCCAGTCGGCCAAGGCGGCCCGCCTGCTCCGCGCCGACCAGCGGCTCGCGCTGAGCGGCACGCCGATCGAGAACCACCTGGGCGAGCTGTGGTCGCTCTTCGAGTTCCTGAACCCGGGCATGCTCGGGCGGGCGAAGGCCTTCCAGGAGTTCGTGGGTGGCGTCAACGGCCGGACCCTCGAGAAGGAGGATCAGAGGCGCCTGGCGTCGGTGATCGCGCCCTTCGTCCTGCGGCGCACGAAGGAGCAGGTGCTCCCCGATCTCCCGGCCCGGACCGATCAGATCCTGCACTGCGAGATGAAGGCGGCGCAGCGGCGCGACTACAACCAGTGCCGCGACCACTATCGCGCCTTGCTGCTCGCCGAGAGAGGCTCCGAGCCGTTGGGGAAGAACAAGCTCGACATCCTGACAGCGCTCCTCAGGCTCCGGCAGGCCGCGTGCCATCCGGCCCTGATGGACGCGAAGCGCAGGGGCGATCCCTCCGCCAAGCTCGACGCCCTCCTCCCCATGCTCGAAGAGGTCGCCGCGGGAGGGCACAAGGCGCTCGTCTTCTCCCAGTTCACGAAGTTCCTGGGCATCGTGCGCGAGCGTCTCGACGAACGGGACATCGTCTACGAGTACCTGGACGGCCGCACGCGCGACCGCAAGGCGAAGGTCGATCGCTTCCAGGAGGATCCGGACTGCCGCGTCTTCCTGATCAGCCTGAAGGCGGGTGGGCTGGGCCTCAACCTGACCGCGGCCGACTACGTCTTCCTCCTCGACCCGTGGTGGAACCCGGCCGTCGAGCGGCAGGCAGTGGATCGCGCGCACCGCATCGGTCAGACGAGACCCGTCATGGCCTACCGCCTCATCTGTCGCGACACCGTGGAGGAGAAGGTCCTCACCCTGCAGGCCGAGAAGCAGGACCTGGCCGACGCGATCCTGGCGGCCGATGCCCGCCTGATCAAGACGCTCACCCGCGAGGACCTGGAACTCCTGCTGTCCTGAGGGGCCGGCCCGGTGGCGCTCCAGCCAACAGGTCGTCTGCGGTCACGATGACCACACCGTCGGGAATCGAGATGCCGGACGCGACGGTCGGTACGAACAGCGCGCGCACCACCTCGTGTCGCTCGAAGCGTGCAGGGAGCGATGGCATGGGCTTCGATGTCAGCGCACGCGATGCGCGTTCGAGCTTCGTTTTCGTGAAGGCCTGCGCGCTCCACTTCGCCTCGCCGAGGAGGATCCGTTTCCCATCCTCCGACTCGCTGATCACGTCCCACTCGGGCATCCCGCCGCGCCACCAGCGGAGAGCCGGTCCCCACGCCTTCGCACCCGATACGGTCGTCCGCGGTAGCCGCAACCTGCACAGGTCCTCCCAGGCTTCGGCCACCAGGCCTCCCCATCCGCGCGACAGCAGCCGTAACCTGCCGTCCGGCGTCGCACTGGTGAGCTGCGCGCGGTTCGGCGCGATGATTCGGAACCAGAGCCGTACGAAGGGATCGTCGATCTTGTACAGCGCCCGCCGGCTGGAGCGCGGGGGTTCGCCGAAGGGGATCTCTCGCCGTGCCAGACCCATCTCGACGAGACGCTTCAGAGGACGCGCCATCGATGTCGCCGGTCGACCGATCCGCCCCGCAATCTCGCTGACACGATGCGCGCCCGCACCGATCGCATCGAGAACGGGGCGCCCCTCGAGCGCTGAGGGGATCTCCTCATGCAGGAGACGATCCGGCTCGCGGTGCAGGGGGCCAAGGGGATCGAGCACGAGGCGGTCCACGCGTTGGACGACATCGCCCTCGACGTCTGCTGCGAGCTCCCAGTAGCGCGGGACGCCACCCCACGCGGCGAAGATCTCGACGAGTTCCACCGACCTGGCCGTGGTGAACGCGGATCGCAACCAGGCAGGGTCGAGGGGGAGGATCTCCAGGAGCTCGTGCGCGCGTCCGTAGAGCGGCGCATCCGCAGAGAGGACGAGGCCCTGCATCATCCGCTGGCTGGAGCCGGCCACGGCGACCACCAGCTCCGCGCGTTTCGCGTCGTGATCGATCCAGCGCTGCAGGACACTGGGCAGTTCTCGCGATGCGCTCACCAGGTACGGCAACTCGTCGAAGATGACGGGTCCGCGCCACCCCGCGGCGCGCGCGTCGTGCGCGAGGCGGGTGAGCAGCGCACCCCAGTCCTCGTAGACGACGTCGGCAAAGCCCGGGAGACGTGCGGCTACGGATCGCGCGAAGTACCGGCGCTGCACGCCGGGCGCGGACTCGTCGGCCACCGTGTACAGCCCGCCGGCCTGGCGCGCCCACTCCAGCAGGATCCGTGTCTTGCCGATCCGCCGCCGGCCGTAGAGCACGGCCAGGCCCCCCCCGGAACGCGCCGTCAGCGCGCTCAGGCGCTCCAACTCGGGCTCCCGATCCAGGAACTCCATCATGTGCCCCTGTATTATTCACAACAGCATAATACATGGGCGCATAAAGACAAGCTCGCTGTGCCCGGTAGGAGGCCTCGGGCGCGGGGTGGTGGGGGGGCCGAGTGCTACCGGTGGCCACGGCGCTCGCGCGGATCCGGGTACTGGATCCACAGGGAGTCTCCGTCGTGGGGGCGAGGCTCGACCTCTCGGGGCCCACTTCCCCCGTGCCTCGACGAACGGGGACGGCATCGCCCTCTTCGGTCGCCTGGACCCTTCTCGGACGTACGGGACCCAGGTCTTCCCCCCCGAGGAACGGGCCGAGCCAGGCTTTCACTACGTTCCCGACTGGAAGCCGGCGGACTCGACGATCCGGCTCGACGAGGCGTCCCTGGTCCGGGGCGTCGTCCGGTACCGGCCGGGATGACCGACCCGGTTCGCCTGCGTCTGGTGGTGGGACAAGGAGCACCGGACGTGGGTGTCGGGACGGGCGGATCGGGAGGGCCGGTTCCTCGTCGAGCCGAGGTGCGTGACTGGGGCGAGCGTCCGGCTTTGCGCGGTGGACGACGCCGGCCTGCCGGAGGAGGACGGCGTCGAGGAGGTGGAGATCGTCGTCGGGGCGACCGACGTCGTCCTGCTCATGGACGGCGGCGTCTCGCTCGAGGTCGAGGTGCAGGGCTGGCCCATGAACACGGATGGCAGTGCGCGGCTGCGCGCCGAGGGAGAGCTCGACCTCACGCGGACGTGGCAGGGAACCGCCCTCCTCGGGACGATCCGTTCGCGCAGACGCCGGCACGCCCTCTGCCGCTTCGTCGGTGGCGTAGGCCCCCTGCCGGGTCCACTAGAATCGCCGACTTGACAGAAACGAGAGACGGCGGGTTTCACGGTGTCGGGGTTTGGACCGTCGCCTGGCCGGCTCACCCAGGGAGGAAGGCACGATGACGATTCACGTCTACTACATGGGGCACAACGCGGACGCGGACCGGTGGGAGCTCAAGCTCAAATACGGGGACGAAGAGGGCACACACGTCGTCGCGCGCTCCATCGAGAGTGAGGACAAGGCGGCGTTCGAGCACCTCTGCCGCAAGTACGTTCACGATGCCTCGCCCGCCGCGACGCGGAAGCTGCCTCGCCAGCTCTTCATCCGCAACCTGAAGGGCCAGTTCATCGACGAGGCGTCCTACGACCTGGGGGGCAGGAAGCCGCACAAGCTCAGCCTGTAGACGACCGTTCCGGCGTCGGCCGGGGCCCGCACGGTGATGGTGTCCAGGGTGATGCGCGTCAACGGCAGGCCCGAGGACCGCGTACGGGACGTTCGATCTCCACCGACGAAGGTGCCCGCACTCGCACACGCCCTTCGCCCGCCCATTCGCGCTTCGGGTTCCCGCCCGGTCCGGTCGCGACCGTCACGGAGCTTCGGAACGCGCCACCGCCGGGGGGGGCTTCCTGCGTAGGGGAGTGCGCCCTGTGGCGCCTCCCGCTCCTGCTCGTCGCGCCGGCCCGCGCCGGCGAGACCGCCGACGTCGTGGTCGGGCTGCGCCCGTCCGGTCGCTGAGCGACGGGGAGTCGCCGCAGTCCCGGGGCGTCACGCGAGGCTCGCGCCTGCTCCACCAGGCCGCGCTCCCGGTGCCCTTCCTCCGCATGCCGGCCGGCGTGGGTGGACAGCCTCAGGACAGGGGCAGGGGCCTGCCGTCGAGGTCGGAGGTGTCCAGGCCGAACCAGTCCACCACCGTCGCGGCCACGTCCCGCACGTGGTAGGGCCGGGTCGCCGGTGCGGGCGGCACGGGCCGATTCACGAGGAGGATCCCCGGCACGACACGGACGTCCGTGCTGCAGTGGTCTCCCGACCAGGCACGGACGTTCTGGGCGAAGACGGGCTCGTCCATCCCGCCCAGCAGGGCCGTTCGCCACGACACGCGGTAGCCGGAATCGAAACCGACCTGGAGCTCGGCCGCCGCCCCGACTTCCGGACCGTCGTAGACCTCGCGGAGCACGTACACGTCGCGCACCGGCCGATCCTTGGGCTGGTACGGATTGCGCAGCGCGAGCAGCCCCGTGCGCAACTCGCGGAGGAGTGCGGGCGCGTCGGCCTCGTCGACGATGCCCTGGCCCTCGCGCCCGCGGAGGTTGAGGTAGATCTGCCCGAGCCCCGCGGCATAGGCGCGGGTCCTGCTCCAGTCCACGGCGGCGGCACTGGAAGTGCCCTCGTGGAAGTAGTTGGCGAGGTTCTGCTCCACGACCTCCCCACGGAGCGTCATGTACCCCTCGTTCACGAGCCAGCGGTTCAGGCTGACGCCCCACCGCCACGTCGCGATGCCGTGGTCCGAGCAGACGATCAGCAGGTCTTCGGGGTCCAGCAAGCCCTGGACGTTTCCGACGATCCGATCGATCTGCTCGTAGAGCCGGAGCATCGGATCGCCGAGCGCCTCGAGCCCTCCCGGCACGTAGGCCGGATGCTCCGGATCGTAGTACCTCTGGAAGCAGTGGTGCCCTCGGTCCGTCGCCGTGAACACCTGGAACACGCACCGTCCTCCGCGCACCAGTTCGCCCAGGAGGATCTCCGCGTTGCGCTCCGTGTCGTCCAGCAGGTCGCGCATGAAGCTCGCATCGTCCTGATAGCCGTCGTTGAGCGCGAACGTCTGTTCGCCCCATCCCACGGTCTCGAAGAGCCCGTAGCGCTTGAACAGCTCGTCGGCGTACTCGGGTGGCGTCGTCGCGGGAAACAGGGCGTCCGGCGCGTAGAGGTTGACCGGGTCGGCCATGACCAGCAGGGGATCGATCCTCTTCACCTCGAATCGAACGTGGCCGCGCACCTCGATCGCGGGGACGGTCCCGAGCTCGAACGACACGACCATGAAGGGCGAGCGCTCCCCGATCGGAACCGTCTCGGTGCGGCCTGCAAGGTGGATGACCAGGCTGGGGGGGCTGCTGCCGCGGAGGACCTCGAAGCGGATGGGAGCGCGGGCCCGTGCATAGCTTCCGCCTGCGGTGCGGGGCAAGGTCGGATCGACGGGTCCCGGCAGGTGGGAGTCCCAGAGCGTCGCGCCGTCGGGGTCGAGAGGGATCTGCACGCCGCCGAACAGCGTGTCGCCCGACGGGAAGGCGATGCGCGACGACCACACCGTGTAGAAGCCGGAGCCGCCCGCGATGTCCGGTGTCCCGAGGCCCGAGAGCATCCGTGCTCCCGGCATCCGCTGCGCCGGAAAGAGCAGCGGTTGCCGCAGCGAGAGGACCGGGTAGCCGGCTGCGTGAACCTGTTGGAGGAAGGTCGGGAAGGCCAGGCGGGAGCGGGCGTGGGGTGGCCGAACGGGTACGCGACCCAGGGCGAGGCGCATGCGCTGGACGTCCACCAGACCGCTGATCGGCCGGTAGTCGGAGTCGAATCGCACGAAGTCGAAGATGCCGTGCCGCCCCGGGTTCACGCCGGTGAGGGCGCTCGCCCACGCGACCGGCGACTCGGGTGGAACCTCCGACCGGAGGGGATGGAACGCGCCGGTCTTTCGCAGACGCCCGAGGTGGGGCAGGCGCCGGTCGTGGGGGGGGCGTTCCCGGTCCTCCTCCAGGTAGCGGTCGAGCCACCGGAAGTCGACGCCGTCGGCACCGAGGACCACCGCTCGAGGATGCGTCTCGGCGTCGGCGGCCGGCGCAGGCGCCTGGGGCGAGAGCACGTGGCGAAACGCGTCCGCGAAGAAGAGGCTCGTCACCCCGCCTCCGAACGCGAGCAGCAACGCGCGCCGCGACGCGCGTGTCCACGAGGTCTTGCCCGCATCCTCACCGCGTCCGTGCGACGGGCGGGGCGAGGCGCGCACGACCCGGTCGTGCCCCTCGGAGCCGGAGGTGTCCGGCAGATCGGCAGGCGTCGGTCCGGTGGGTGCGGCGGTTGCCACGACACGATCCTACGCGTAGAGGTGCGGCTCTCGGTCTCCCGTCTCCGTCTTCCTACCGGCCTCCCGGCACCGGTTGGGTCTTGAACCGTCCGCCCGTCCGGGCCGGGTCGCCCGGGTACCCGAATCCCTCGAAGTCCGCCCACTTGCGCGGTCCGTCGGGGTAGTTGGCGCGGATGAGCTCCTCGGGCTCCACCCCGTCCATCGGTCCGTGGCAACGCGTGCAGGTGACCGCCTCCTGTTCGTGACAGTCCGCGCAACGGAGGGCCTTTCCGGCGGGAACGACCTCGTGGGAGATCCCCCAGTACATGTCGACGTGCGCGAAACCGACCTCGCCGGAGAAGGGCTGATCGAGCTCGGCCATCCCCTCCTCGAGCGCCTTCTTCCAGTCCAGGTGCTTCCAGAGCCCCTTCCAGAGCCTGGGAATGCCGAGGGTCCGGTACTTCGCGTCGACGGGGACGATCCCCCCGTAGCACTTGAACGGCGCGAGCTTCGCCTTGGGATCGCGGATCGATCCGTGGGGCGGGTTGAGAACGGTGGCGCCCTCCGTGTCGATCTCCTGACCGGGGAGGACACGCTCGTGGGTGCCGTCGTACCAGGCGTAGCACGGGTTCACGTCCTTGCCCCAGACGAAGGTCCCCTTCTTCTTGAGGAACGTCGGCATGCCGTACTGGTCCTTCTTCTCCTCGAGATCCGCTCCCACCTTGGACCAGTCCCAATACAGCTTCGTGGGGGCGGCCTTGGCGAAGCTCGGGATGTGACAGGTCTGACATGCGATGGACTTCGCGTGCTTGTCGAGGTGCGCTCCGAGGGGGGCGTCCAGGGCGTGCGGCGTCTCGCCGTGGCACTGCTCGCACGTGACACGGCCCTCGCTCGTGGGGAGGGCGACGCACTGGCCCGCGATGCGGTGCTCGAACGTCGTGTGGCAGTCCTGGCACCGCATGTCGTGCAGGCCCATGTGCACGTCGAAGTCGTCCGGAGGATCGACGAGGGCGGGTTCCAGGTCCCCGTGCTTCACGTTGGCCCCGCCGCCACCGTAGAAGTGGCAGATCCCGCAGTTCTGGCGCGAGGGCCGGCCCACCTTCCGGGCGACCATGGCGAGGTTGACCTCGGGCATCGGCATGCCGGCTCTCTTGGGGTCCTTCTTGTACGTTCCCGTCGTGTCGTGGCAGATGAGGCAGTCGATCCCGCGCGGATCGGTGAAGTCGAAGCTCTCGTCCTCGAAGCCGTAGCCGATGTGGCACTGCGAGCAGCGCTGCTCGTTCGAGCGGACGTGAACGCAGTAGTTGTTCGAGATGAAGCGCTTGCCGAGGGTCACGTCGTGCTCGTGGCCCCTCGTGTTGGGGGAGCTCCCCATCCAGGTCCAGTGTGCGGAGTGGACGATGTCGTCGCCCACCTTCCGGTGGCACTCGAGGCAACGGGCCGTGATCTCCCGGGGATCCTCCGGATTCCCGGTGAACGTCATGTGCTCGGTGTGGTCGGGGACCCAGGAGTGATGGCACGCATCGCACTCGGTCGGAGCGGTCGTGAACACCCCCGGCGTCGGCCAGCCGGACGCCTCCTCCTGGTGGCAGCCGATGCACTGGAGGTGGAAGGCCGCCTTCACGCCCGGCCGCGTCCGATGATCGGGCTCGTTGGGCCGCTGATGGCAGGCGACGCAGGCTGTCGGGCGATGATCGTCCATCGCCGTGAACTCGAGCTCGACGCCGATGGTGTCCCCCTCGTGCCGCTGGACGCGATGGTGGCACACGCTGCAGTCGCCTCCGAGCCGCGCGGCATGGGCCTTGTGAAGGAAACGAACCGCCTCGTAGTCGTCGATCTTCTCGTTCGAGAGGGCGTGGTTCAACATGATGACCTTCGGCATCGTCTCCGGCGAGAAGGACGTCTGTCTCGGGATGCCGATCGGATCCTCGACCGCCGGCCCACGAGCCGTCTCGGTGTACTGGAGCTCCCGGAACATCCGCTCACTTGCCCCCACGCCGTGGGAGTGCACGATCGCGTAGACGACGATGAAGGCGATCATCAACGCGCCGGCCAGCCCGCGTGCCGCCCACGTGGGTACGCCCGAGGCACCCGGCTGGCGGACCGGAGCCTCGCGCCACGGGGTCGACGTCGCCACGTCATCGAGCACGGGGAAGTACATGGCGAAGAAGCGGAACGCGAGGGTGACGGTGGCGATGATGGCCGCGGTGATTGCGATCTCGCCCAGCGCGGGCACGTAGCCGAGCTCGCCGAAGGGCGGGTGGAACCCCACCAGGAACACGTTGATCCGATTGAGGAGCACGCCGGCGACCACCATGGACGAGGCGGCGAGAAGCCAGCCCGCCGATCGCCGGACCGACTTCATGGAGAACAGGATCAGCGGGAAGACGAGGCCGATGGCCACCTCCGCAAACAGCGCCACCGTGTCTCCCGCGTCGAGGAGGAGGGCCCGGTCCGCGCGTCGGATGAAGAAGTCGCCGAACTTCAGGATCGCGTACGCCCCGATGAACCAGGGAACGATTCGTCCGAGTCCCCCGAGCAGGTCCATCCGGGGTTCCCGCCTGAAGGACCGGTTGGCGAGGATCGTCACGAGGATGACCATGGGGAAGCCGACCATGATCGCGGAGACGAGAAACAGCAGGGGCAGGAGCGGAGTCCACCAGAGCGGGCTCAACTTCGTCGGCGCGATGACCATCAGCGTGCCGAGGGCGGACTGGTGCATGCACGAGAGGACGACGCCCGCGATCAGGAAGACGGGCATGGCGCGGCGCACGACCGACCGCACGGTCTTGAGCGCTGGGGAAATCCGCGTCAGGAACCGCGACATCGCCGTGTCGTCCCCCGACTGGGAGAGCAGGCCTTGGATGAGGACCGGCGAGAACTCGATGGTGAGCACCAGGAGGTAGAACATCACGCACATGCCGATCTCGAACAGGACGGAGTTGCCCTGCCAGTAGATCAACGGATGCCAGGTGCTGATGTAGCGGCCGAGATCGAATACCACGCCCAGGCCCGCGGCCATGTAGGAGAGCCACGCGATGAGGATGGCCGAGCGCTCGATCGGGTGGTAGCGCCGTCGGCCGAAGATGTTGACGAGCGCGGCGGTGACGAATCCGCCCGCGGCCAGCGCCACGACGCTCTCCACGTTGATGGCGACCCAGATGCCCCACGGGTACTGGTCGTTGAGGTTGGTGGTCGCGCCCAGCCCGGAGACGAAGCGCAGGACGCCGAAGGTGAATCCCACGGCCATGATCGCGAGGAGGACCATGGTGCCGGAGGTGAGAAACTTACGCTCCTGCGAGGGCATCTCAGTTCACCTCCCCGTCGGAGACGCCGGTCTGCTCCTCGATCTCCCCGTTCTCCCGGACCGCCCCTTTCTCCTCCACGCCCTGCCGTCGGTTCGTCCACCACATCAACGCGCCCAAGCCGCTGAACGCGAGGATCGGAAGCGCCCCGTAGCGGAAGATCCCGTGCTGGATGGACTCGGTCAACCGCGGCGGAGACTTCTCCGGCAACGGGAGGAGGTCGATCTCCTCCGGCGGGCGACCCGTGAGGTAGAGCCAGCTCGTTCCGCCGACCTCGTGCTCGCCGTAGACGTGGTCGACGTAGCGATCGGGCCGCTCGTGGATCCGCTCCCGGGCGAGTTCCAGGATCTCTCCCCGCTTCCCGAACACGATCGCCTCGACCGGACAGGCCGCGGCGCAGGCAGGCTCGGGTCGGGCGTCGAGGTCGTCCATGCAGAACGAGCACTTCCTGACCTTCGGCAGCACGGCCTCGTCGTACTCGTAGGCGGGAATCTCGAACGGACAGGCGACCATGCAGTAGCGGCAACCGATGCACTTGTCCGCGTCGTAGTGAACGGGCCCCTGCGGGCTCTTCGTGAGCGCGCCGACGATGCAGGCCGAGACGCAGGCCGGGTCCAGGCAGTGCATGCACTGGACCTTGACGAACGTCCGGCTGCGGTCGGGCTGGTCGTTGGAGGGATGACCGCCGTAGGCGTTCACCACCGTGAGGCTGTCGGCGCCGGGGCGCCTGCGGTCCCTGAAGACCCAGCGATCGTCGAACGGTTGGTCGGGGCGGGGGAGGCGGTTCGCCTCGTTGCAGGCCTCCTCGCACTTCCGGCAACCGATGCAGAGCGTGGTGTCCACGAGGCACGCGGCGGCGTCCACGGCGTCGGCCGCATCCGCGCCGGAGGCTCTCGCGGTCCGCGGTGCGGCTCCGCCGGCCGCGGCCACGACGCCCGCCGCCATCGCCGTCCTCTTGAGGAAGTTCCTGCGGTCCTGTTGCATGCTCGGCCTCTGCGCCCGTGCTGCTCGGCGCTTCTTCGTCGACGTCTCTTGTTCGAGCGCCTCCCGGACCTGCCGGGAGGCCATGGGGCACCTCGGGCGCCCCGGTCCGCGGTCACTGCGAGCTGGGTCTGTTCCGAAACATTCGTATCTGCGCAGATGCGCAACTACACGGGAAATAGGAGAAACGGGAGAGGTAGGGGGGAAGG
>JAUXCH010000161.1 GCA_030618975.1 Planctomycetia bacterium | reverse complement strand
TCAGGGCCAGACAAGATCGCGCGTTAGCGCGCGACCTCCCGGTACGCCTCCAGGGTGAGGCGGGCCGTGACCTTCCAGTCGAATCGGGCGGCGTAGGCGAGCCCTCCTTCGACCATCCGGGCGCGGGTGTCCGGGTCGTCGATCGTCCGCAGGACGGCGGCGGCGACGGCCTCCGGGTCCTCCGGATGGATCTCGAGGCTCTGCCGACCCGCGGCCTCCCGCAGACCGCCGCGGCCGGAGTGGACGACGGGCGTACCGCAGGCCAGGGCTTCGAGGGCGGGCAGACCGAAGCCCTCCATGCGGCTTGGCACGACGAGGCACGTGGCCCCGGCGAGGAGGGGGGGCACACAGGCGCCGTCCACGTGGCCGGTGAAGTGGACGCGCGAGGTGAGGCCCAACGCCTCGGCGCGCTCGCGTAGCGGCGCGAGGAGCCCGCCGTCCGCGCCGGCCAGCACGAGGCCGGGGGCTTCGTCGGGCAGCAGGGCCCAGGCGTCGAGGAGGACACCGGGGTTCTTCCGCCGGTTCAGCGCCCCGAGGAAGAGGACGTAGGAGCCCTCGATGCCGAGGGCGTGACGGACGGCCGGCAGATCCCTCCCCGCGTCCGGCGAAAAGGACGAGGAGACGCCGTGGGGGATGACGCGGACCCTGCGGACGTCGGTGTCGGGGTGGTGACCGAGAAAGCGGTTTCGCGTCCACGCCGAGACGCACAGCACGAGGTCGGCACGATCGGCGACGGCCTGGTAACGGTCCGCCATCTTCCCGCGCCACTCCGGCGTCCCCTCGCCATCGTCCTCCAGGGCGAACACGTCGTGGAGCGTGACCACGCGCGCAGCGCCGCCCATCTCGAGCAGACGACCGTCGGGCCCGTGTGCGACGCGCAGGCCCCGAGGATGCAGGACGCCCTGGAACCAGCGCTGCGGGAAGCGCTCGTCGGGCGGCTCGAGTCGGTAGGCGCGCCGCCCCCACCGGGACAGCCGGTCGCACAGCACGAAACGGTCCCCAGGCGCCGCGACCTCGGCGAGAGCCCGCACGAGGTTCTGGACGTAGTGGGCCACCCCCGATCGTTCCGGCTTCATCGCCGACGTCGTATCGATCGCGACGCGCAGTCCTCTGGCAGGTACGGCCAAGCGTCCCTCCCGAGCTGGGATTCTACGGCATCCTGCCCGTCCGGCCTCGTGGGGGGTCTTCGCCGGACGTGCCCGGAGGTAGGCGGCCGGTGGCCACCGGCTCCCCGGGGGGAAGCGGCTCGTGCGGTATCGGTGCCTGACGCCGTGCGGTATCGGTGCCCGGCACCGTACAGGGGGCGCGACTCGCGCTGGCACGGCTCACGCTGGCACGGCTCACGCGGGCACGGCTCACGCGGGCACTACTCACGCTGGCAGTCGTTCGGACGCAGCGCGACCCCTTCCGCGACCTCGGCGCGCTGTGGGTGCAGCACGTGGAACCCGGGCCGGGGCTCGACGGAGCGGACGGCACCCTCACCCCGTCCCCTCCGACGTGGATTCGCGCTCCGTGGGGGTCGCGAGCACCGTGCCCTGCCGGCCTCGCTCCCGCCCCCAAGGGGGGTTTCCCGGGGCCAGCGGCGGTACCCTGGGGGTGGCGGGTTCCTCCCCCCGCCCCGGAGGGCCCCATGAGCGATGCCGACGAGCGGCGGTACCACCCCTTCACACGGCTGATCCACGGCCGGATGCACAGCGAGCACTGGCAGTACGACGACCACATCGTGCCGCCCATCAGCAGCAGTGCGGCGTACCGGCTGGAGTCGGCCCAGCGGGGCGCGGAAGGGTTCGTCGAGTTCGCGAACCCCGAGTTCAACGTCGACCAGCACGCCCCGATCTACATCTACGACCGGCTGGACGAGCCGGCGCGCGGCATGCTGGAGGAGAACCTGGCTCAGGCCGAGGGAGGCGACCGGTGCGCCTGCTTCGCCACGGGGATGGCGGCCATCAGCGGCGCTCTCGGAGTCGTGAGCAAGACGGGTGATCGCATCATCGCCCACCCGACGCTCTACGGCTGCACCTACTCGCTCTTCACGAACTGGTATCCCCGTTACGGCATCGATGTCGAGTTCGTGAACATGCACGACCTCGCCGCCGTCGAGAAGGCGATCGAACCGGCCCAGACGATGGTGGTCTACTTCGAGACGCCGGTGAACCCGACACTCGAGGTCATCGACATCCAGGCGATCGCAGCGATCATCAAGCGGGCCAACGCGAAGCGGCCCGATCGGAAGCGCCGCATCTTCCTGGTCGTGGACAACACCTTCTCGACGCCGTTCTCGCAGCGCCCCTTCGAGCACGGGGCGGACATCGTCGTCCACAGCCTCACGAAGAACATCGGTGGCTTCGGGACCGACATGGGCGGCGCCGTGATCTGCGAGAACCTGATCTACCCCGACCTGCTCCTCTACCGGAAGGACTTCGGCGGCCCGCTGTCGCCCAAGTCGGCGTGGCCGGTCTTGACGCACGGCCTGCCGACGCTGCCGGTGCGCACGCGCCGCCAGCAGGAGACGGCACTGAAGGTGGCCCGCTACCTCGAGCAGCACCCAACCGTCGAGCGGGTTCTCTACCCCGGTCTGGAGTCGCACCCGGCCTACGATCTGGCGAAGCGGCAGATGCGCGACCCCGACGGCGGGTTCGCGCCGGGCATCCTCGTCTACTTCGTGCTGAAGGGGACGCCGGAGGAGGGACGGGCAAAGGGAGCGAGGGTGATCGACACCCTGGCGAAGGACTCCCTGGCCATCACCCTCGCCGTGAGCCTGGGCCAGATCCGGACCCTGGTCGAGCACCCGTCGTCGATGACGCACGCGCCGATCCCGGTGGAAGCGCAGCTGGAAGCCGGGATCGATCCCGGCGGGATCCGCCTGGCGATGGGCCTCGAGGAGGCCGATGACATCATCGCGGACCTGGCGCGCGCGCTGGGGTCCTGATCCTACGACCCTACGCGCCTACGACCCTGCAGCCGCTCGACGCGACGCCCCCATGCGAGGACGCCCCGGGCGGAGCTCGCTCCGCCCGGGGCGGGACCCATTCCCCTCAGAGTCTCCAGTCCTTCGCGATTTCTCCAGGTTGCCGGAGCCGGTTCCACCCACCGGAACGCGACTCATCCACTACATCGCGATTCGGGGCCGGAACCGGACACCATTCCCCGTTTCTCGTTTCCCGTTTCTCGTTTCCCCCGTCTTGCTCCGATTGGCTGGCAACTCCCGACTCGGGCCGCAGCCCCCCCCCATTCCCTGACATCTACCCTTCCCGTCGGGACGCCGGGGCCGTATACGCAGGGGGGGGAACCAGGGCCCCGTGGAGGCAACCTTGACCGAAGACGCGCGGGCCGAATCCGACGGTGACCCGGTTCGCCGGATCCAGGAGGGCGACGAGACCGCCGCCCGGGTCCTGTTCGAGCGGTACGTGCCGGCGCTGAGAGCCCAGGTGCGGCGCAGCATGCCCCCGTCCATGCGGCGGAAGGTGGCCGAGTCGGACCTGATCCAGGAGGCCTACCTTGCGGCCTTCCTCTCGCTGGGGAACTTCGAGGACCGCGGGGAGGAGGCTTTCCGGCGCTGGCTCGGCAAGATCCTGCAGCACAAGATCCAGGACGAGGTCCGGCACTACTTCGGCACCTCGAAGCGGGACGCCAGCCGCGAGCGCTCCGTGGTCGGGCAGCCGCTGCCGGCGGCGTCCTCCGAGTCCGATCCCTCCCCGAGCATGCAGGCCATGGCCTCGGAGGAACGGGCTGCCATGTGGAGCGCCGTCGACCGCCTCCGCCCCGACTACGCGGCGATTCTCAGGATGGTGCACCAGGACGGCCTGACCCTCACCGAAGCCGGTACCCGGATGGGGCGCACGCCCGACGCCGCGAGGAAGCTGTACGGACGGGCCGTGGCGCGTCTCACCGACGGCCTGCTGGGGCGCGGGGACGACACGCCATGACCGGCCAGGACCCCGTCGACGACATCATCGGCCGGTATCGAGATGCCCTCGATCGGGGTGAGGCGGTCGATCCGGAACAGGTGATCCGCATGCACCCGGAGCTGGCCGACGTCTTGCGGCACAGGTTCGCGGCGCTCCGCCTGCTCGACCGGGCCTTCACGAGCGCGCGGACGGAGCCGGTCCCGGGACCGGGACCGCGCGTCCGACACGGGCAGCGGCTCGGACCCTATCTCCTCCGGTCCGAGCTCGGCTCGGGCGGCATGGGCACGGTCTTCCTCGCGCGGACGATGCGGGACACGGAGGCCCTGAAGGAGGGCACGGAGGTGGCCCTGAAGGTCGTCCACCCCCACCTGCCCGCGAAACACGGGTTCCTGGAGCGCTTCCACCAGGAGGTCGCGGCCGGTCGCCGCGTCCGGCACGCGAACGTGGTCCCGACCTACGACATGGGAGAAGTGCGGCTCGGCGAGGCCACGACGCTCTACATGTCCATGGCGTACGTGGAGGGACAGACCCTCCGCGACCTGCTGCAGGATCTCGGTCGGGTGCCGGAGGCGCTCGTGCGCGAGATCCTCCGCCAGGTCGCGGACGGCCTCTCGGCGATCCATGCGGCCGGCATCGTCCACCGCGACCTGAAGCCCGAGAACATCCTCGTCACCGAGGACCACGAGGTGCGCATCACGGATCTCGGCGTCGCGCGGCTCATGGAGGCCTCGCAGCGGCTGACCAGCGTCGGCCAGTTCGCGGGGTCCGTGATGTACGCCGCGCCCGAGCAGTTCCGAGGCGATCACGTCGGAGCCCCCACGGATCTCTACGCGCTGGGCGTGGTGGCCTACGAGCTTCTCACCGGGGAGAACCCCTTCCGCCACGACGCGTCGATGGCCGTGATGCGCGCCCACCTGGAACACCGACCCCCGCCCCTGACGGACACCAAGGCGGAGGTCTCACCGTTCCTCTCCAGCGTGGTGGCGCAACTGCTGGCCAAGGACTCCGAGCGCCGCTTCCCCTCGGCCGCCCACCTCCGCGACGTACTGGCCGCGGGCGAGTCGTCCGAATGGTGGGCCGAGCGGGAAACCGCGGCCCGGGGCCGCGACCGGCGCGTGCCGCGGATTCCGGTACGGCGCGAAACGCGGCTCTACGGACGTGAACGGGCCCTGGCCCGGCTGAAGCGTGCGTGGGAGGACGCGCGCGCCGGACACGGGAACACGCTTCTCATCGTGGGCGAGCCGGGTATCGGCAAGTCCCGCCTCGTCGACGCCTTCCTCGAAACGATCGACGGCGAAGACGCCCACGTGCTCTACGGGTCGTACGCGCCGGCCTACGCTGCCGGAGCCCTCACCTCGGCGATCCTCGACCACTTCGGTTCTTCGGACCTCGCAAGCGCACTGCGTCCCTACCTCGCCGAGACGCCGGGTCTCGTACCGGCGGCGGTGTCGTCGGTGCTGGGCCTCGGCCGAACCGAGGACGCGCCCCCCCTGCCGATCGACGCACTGCAGGCCGTCGCGGCGAACCTCGTGCGAGCCCTCGCCGACGAGCGTCCCCTGCTGTGGGTCGTGGACGACCTCGACGGCGCCTACGGTGATGCGCTCAAGGTAGTGCTCGCGATGGCTCGCGCGCTCGAAGGCCATCGCGTCCTGCTCGTGCTCACCACGGGACAGGATCTGGATCCGGAGACGGCGGCAGCTCTGGGACGCATGCCGAACACGAGCCGCTTCGAGTTGTCGCGCCTCTCGCCGCGCGAGGTGGTGGAGCTCCTCCAGGATGCGTTCCACAGCCAGGCACTGGCGGAGCGCCTCGGCGTGAAGATTGCCTACAAGTCGGACGGCGTGCCGTTCTTCGTGTTCGAGATGATCCGCAGCCTGAGGGACGGACGGTTCATCGAGGAGCTTCCCGACGGCACGTTCACACAGTCCCGCATCGTGGACGAGATCGAGGTCCCGTCCGTCGTGCGGGACCTCGTCCGCGCACGCCTCGCGGACGTCTCGAAGGAGGAACGTGCGATTCTCGACATCGGCGCGGTGGAGGGCTTCGAGTTCGACGCCGACCTGGTGGCCCGCGTTCTCGAGCGCAAGCGCGTCGCCGTGCTGCAGGATCTCGCCGACGTCGAACGGCGGCTGGGGCTCGTCCGGGCAGCGGGCCGGATGTTCCAGTTCGACCACCACCAGATTCGGGAGGTGGTCTACGAGGACCTGACGCCGGCACTGCGCGCCGACTACCACGGGCTGCTCGCCGAGGCGTACCTGGCACGCGAAGGGACGGGCGAGATCTCCGGACAGGCGGCGGCCTTCCTGGCCCTGCATCTCCTCCGCGGCACGTCTCCGGCGGGTACGAAGCCATACGTTCTCCCCGCGCTCGCTCACCTGCGCGCCACCTTCCGTCACGAGGCAGCCCTGGAGATCGCCGAGAACGCGCTCGCGCAGTCCGGCCTGCTCGAGAGCGCAGACCGCATCGAGGTCCTCTCGGGTGCCGCCACGGGCTTCGAGCTCCTGGGTCGCTGGGACGACGAGAAGACGGCGCTGGAAGAGGCCATGGCTCTCGCGGACGCGGGCGGAGACATGGCGCAGCGGGCGGCACTGCGCACCCGTCTCGGTCACCTCCATGCGCGGCGTGCAGCCTGGGACGAGGCGCGCGGCGCCTACGACGCCGCCCTGGAAATCGCCCGGACCTCGGGAGACGGCGCGGCGGCGGCGCGTGCGGAGGCCGGGCGGGCGGACATGCTGCGAGTCCTCGGGGAGTACGACGCGGCCGAGACGCACTACGAGCGAGCGCGCGAAATGGCGCGCACCTCCAGCGATCTTCGAGGCGAGTGGACCGCCCTCATCGGGTTGGCGGATCTGGCAAAGCGGCGCGGGCAAAACGAGAAGGCGAGCACGCTGTACGCCCAGGCGATGGGGCTGGCCGAGACCGTCGGCGACGATCGGGCCGTCTCGCGCACTTGCTCCTCGTTCGGATCCGCGCTCATGAAGCTCGGCCGCTACGACGAGGCCCGAGCACAAAACGAGCGGGCCGTGGAGATCTCACGCCGCATCGGCGACCGGGTCGGCGAGGTCTACGCCGTCGGCAACCTGGGCAACCTCCACACGCGCGTTGCCCGCTTCGAGGAGGCGCGGGTGTGCCAGGAACGCGCGCTCGACATCGCCCGGGAGATCGGAGATCGTCGCGCGGAGGCGGCGGGGTTCGCCAACCTGGGCATGGTCCACCTGCACCTCGACGAACTGGAGCGTGCCCGAGCATCCTTCGAGGCGAAGCTGGCCGTCAGCGCAGAGCTCCTGGACCGCGACGGAGAAGCCTGGGCCACCCTGCGGCTGGGCGACGTGGATCTCAAGTCGGACGCCCCGAACCGGGCTCGCGAGCGCTTCGACCGGGCGCTGGACCTGGCTCGTAGGCTCGGCGACCGCTGGATGGAGGGGCTGGCGCTGGGCAATCTCGGGGCGGCCCTGCTCGGCCTCGGGCGCCTCGACGAGGCGCGCTCGCGGCTCTTGGAGTCGCACGCGATCGCCCGGGAGGTCGGCGACCGGCAGGGGGAGGGTGCTGCGGAGGGCGATCTCGCAGCGCTCCACGTCGCGATTGGATCCACGGATCGGGCGCGCGAGTACGCGAAGCGGTGCCAGCACATCTCATCGACGATCGGAGACCGGAGGGGCGAAGCGTACGCGGAGCACCTGCACGCCCTCGTCCGCCTCCACGAGGGGGACGAGGAGGGAGCCGCAGAGCACTTCGAGTCCGCTCGGGAGATCGCGCACGCTATCGGAGGACGGCGTCGGGACGCCTGGGCGGCCCTGGGCCTCGCCGAAGTGGCCCAGGCCGTCGGCCAACCGCTCAAGGCCCGCCGCCTGGCCCGAGAGGCCCACGCTGCGGGCCGCGACGTCGGCTCCCCCAGCCTGCGCACGCTCGCGCGCTGCCGTCTCGCTCTCCTGCCCGGCGGGGACGTCGCTGCGGCTCTTCGTCTGCTCGGGACCCTGGGGGCCGACCTCCCGCTGGCGCACCGGATCGAGGCGCACCACCTCCTGGGGCAGGCCACCGGAGACCGCGAGCATCTGCAGGAGGCGTGGCGGCTGATCCAGGTCCTGCGCCGCTACGCGCCCGAGGACTGCCAGACCACGATCGACACGGTGCCGAGCTACCGCGCGGTGCGAGAAGCGCTCGACGCGTCCGCCGAGTGAGCGCCGGATGAGCACCGAATGGGCGCCGGATGGGTGGGGGTATCATCCCACGATGCGTCCCGCCCCGCTTCGCTCGCTGTTCCTGCTCCCCGCGCTGTTCCTGCTCCTCCTCGGCGGTTGCGGCGGCAAGGACTACGCCTCCACGCTCGACAAGGTGCAGGACCGGAGGCTCCTCGTCGTCGGAACGGAGCCCGAGTTTCCGCCGTTCGAGTCGCGCAACGAGCAAGGCGAGCTGGTCGGCTTCGACATCGATCTCGCACACGAGATCGCGAAGGACCTCGGCGTCGAGCTGAGGCTCGAGACGATGGCGTTCGACTCGCTGCCCCCCGCCCTGGGCGTCGGCAAGATCGACCTGATCCTCTCCGGCATGACGGCGACGGCGGAACGCGCGAAAAGCCGCACGTTCACCGACAGCTACTTCCGCACGCAACTCTGCCTGCTCGTGCACAGGGACTCCGCCATCGAGAAACCTTCGGACGCCGACGGCAAGCGTGTCGTCGTGAAGCTCGGGACGACCGGCGACATCAACGCGCCGCGGCTCTTCCCGAACGCGGACGTCACGAAGTTCGACACCGAGGGGGCGTGCGCGCTCGAGGTGATCCACGGCCGCGCGGACGCCTTCCTCTACGACCGC
>JAUXCH010000454.1 GCA_030618975.1 Planctomycetia bacterium | reverse complement strand
GGATCAGCCACTCCCAGTTCCGGCTGATGCCGCTCCGCACGGGTGCGGCCCGGATCGCGATCGACACGGGCGTTCCGCTGGCCGTCTGCCCGGCGGGCCTCGTGTTCCACGAGGGCGAAGACGGCCGGCGCGGGACGATGCTCGTCTGCTTCGGCGAGCCCATCCGGGTGAACGGCACCGAGGGCTACGCGGGGCGCCGCCCGGCGATCGCCGGCGTGACCCGTCGCATCGAGGAGAGCCTGCGGGAGCTCCTCACCGAGGCGGCCTCGGCGAGCGAGATCGCGAAGCTCGAGACGCTCGGGGTCGTCTGGTGGCAGGAGCGGGGCGAGCCCCGTCCGGAGACGCTGATCGAGGCGCACCGGCAGACCCGCGTCTTCGCCAAGGCCCTCGCGCAGCTCCGGGAGGACGCGCCGAAGGCCCTCGACCAGCTCCGCGCCGCCACCGACGGGTACATGCGCTCGCTGGACGAGGCCGGGATCCCCGCCGACCGGTTGGAGGAGGACTACTCGGCGAAGCGCATCCTGAAGTTCCTCCTCCTGCGCGCGCCGTGGCTCCTCGTCGCGCTGCCCGTCGGCCTCGTCGCCACCCTCGTCACGTGGCCGGTCCGCCAGCTGGGCGACGTGATCGCGCTGCGCGCGTTCGGGGGCACGCAGGACGTCCGGTCCCTCTGCCGCATGCTCGGCGCCGGGCTGCTGCTGGTGTTGCTCACGGTCGCGGGCGCGCTCGTCGCCGGTTGGTTCTGGGGCTGGAAGATCGGCCTGCTCGTGCTCCTCGGGCTGCCGGCCCTGCTCGCCTTCTTCATCGTCTGGCGGGACACCAGCCGGGCGGCCCAGACGAGTCTTCGGTGCTGGGCGCTCCTCGCCGGATCGAACCTGAGAGTCTCGCTGAGGCAGCAGCGCCACGCGCTGTACGAACGCCTGCTGTCCGTCGGCGCGCGCCTGCGCGACGGGCAGGATGCAGATCACGAAGACGCGGCTCAGGATTCGCGGTCGTAGTCGGCGTCCTGGAGAACGGAGCGCACCTCCTCCTGGGTGAGCATCCGGTACCCGAACGGCACGATGCCGTCCAGCTCGCAGAACGTGTAGCCCTGGTACGGGCCGAACTCGGGATCCTGGGCACGCACCACCACGGTGAGCTCACGGCCCTTTGCGTCGGTGCCCTGCGCCTCCTGGATGGCGAGCACTTCGTCGAGGTCCATCGCGTCCTCCCCACGGGGGCGGATCGGAGGGCCCGGCGCTGTCCCCCGGCGCCGGACCACCCCCGATGATAGCGCGAAGTAGCCTTGCGATTCACCCCCCTGCCGCGGGAGGGAGCCGGGCGGTACCCTGGTCCCCCCCCAGCCCCCGGGAGATCCCCATGACGCGCCTGTTCCTGCCCCTCGTCGCCCTCGCAGCGCTCCTCGTCTGCGGCCCGCTCGCGGCCCGTGCGGACGCGCCCGGCGACACGGACCTGCCCCTGAAGCGGGTCCTCCTGTTCAGCAGCGGTGTCGGCTACTTCGAGCACCGGACCGAGATCGAGGGAAACGCACGCCTCGAGCTGACGTTCAACGTGGACGACGTGAACGACCTGCTGAAGAGCATGGTCGTCCAGGACCTCGGCGGCGGTCACGTCGCGGCCGTGACGTACGGCTCGCGGGATCCCGTCTCGCGGGCGCTGCAGTCGTTCGCCATCGACCTGACGAGCAACCTCACCTTGGCGGCCCTGCTCGAGCAGGTACGCGGCGAGGCGGTGGAGGTGATCACGGGCGCGCGGGTGACCGGCGTGATCGTGAGCGTCGAGACCCGTCCGCAGCGCGTCCGGGACCAGGTGATCCAGGTCACGTACCTGAACCTGCTGACGACCGACGGGCTCAAGAGCGTTCCCTTCGACTCCATCCAGAGCATCCGTCTCCTGGACGAGCGGCTCGACAAGGAGATGCGCGAGGCGCTGGCCATCCTCTCGAAGGGCCGGGACGCGCAGAAGAAGACCGTGACGCTGGAGTTCCTGGGCGCAGGCAAGCGCACGGTCCGGGTGGGCTACGTCCGCGAGACGCCGGTCTGGAAGACGAGCTACCGCCTCGTGCTCGACGGCGACAAGCCGCCGTTCCTGCAGGGTTGGGCGATCGTCGAGAACACGACCGACCAGGACTGGGAGGGCGTGGACCTGACCCTCGTCAGCGGGCGGCCCATCTCGTACGCGATGAACCTCTACCAGCCCCTCTACGCCAAGCGGCCGGTGGTGGAGCCGAAGATGCCCGCCGGCGTCCGGCCCCAGACCTACGAGCGCGAGCTCGGCGTGCTGCGGGAGGAGTTGGAACGGCAGGAGAGCCGGAGCGCGGACAAGGACGCCGCCCCCTCCCGGAGGCGCGGGCGCGCGTCGCCGGCCGCTTCGGCGAGCCCGAAGCCGGCCGGGCGTTTGGCGGACGCGCTCGACCTGGCGCGGGGCGTGCGGGCGGCCGCGACGGCCGCCGAGCTCGGCGAGATGTTCCAGTACCGGATCGCCGAGCCGGTCCACCTCGGGCGCCAGCGCTCCGCCATGCTCCCGATCCTGAACCAGGAGGTCGGCGGCGAGAAGGTCTCGATCTACGACCCGGCGGTGCACGCCAAGCACCCCCTGAACGGGCTGCTGCTGGTGAACGACACCGACCTCCACATCATGCAGGGTCCCGTCACCGTGTTCGACGGCGGGGCGTACGCCGGCGACGCGTTGATGGGCGACATGCCGCCGGGCGCGACGCGCCTGCTCTCCTACGCGATGGACCTCGAGGTCGAGGTGGCGTCGGAAGGCCGGTCGAAGCCCGACGAGCTGCTCAGCGTGCGGATCGTGCGGGGCAACCTCGTCACGAAGCACATGCGCCGGCGGGAGCGGGTCTACGTCGCGAAGAACTCGGACGCGAAGGAGCGGAAGCTCCTGATCGCGCAGGGGCTCGACGCGAACTGGAAGCTCACGGCTCCGAAGACGCCCTTCGAGACGACGCGCAACCAGTACCGGTTCGAGGTCGTGCTCGGCCCGGGGAAGACGGAGAAGCTGAGGGTCACCGAGGAGCAGACCTTGAGCCAGGAGATCGGGCTCTCGAACCTGAGAAGCGACCGGATCGCGCTCTACCTGCGATCGCGCCAGATGAGCTCCGCTGCGAAGGAGGCGCTCGCCGAGGTCGTGAGGCGCAAGGAGGCGATCGACGCGCTGGCCACCGAGATCCGGGCGATGGAGCGGCGAGTTCGCGACATCGGCCAGGAACAGGACCGGATTCGCAAGAACATGGGGCAGATCGACCGCAACTCCGAGATCTACGGGCGCTACCTCCAGAAGTTCAGCGCGCAGGAGGACGAGATCGAGTCGCTCCGCGAGAAGACGAAGAAGGCACAGGCCGAGATCCAGGAGAAGAACCTCGCGCTGGGCACGTGGCTACAGGGCTTGGACCTGGACTGATCTGACTTGGACTGACCCGCTCCGTGGGGTTCAGTCGCCGCTCGCCACCGCGTCCGCGAGGCGCGCGCAGACCGCCTCCCAGCCCTGGCGGTGGCCGGCGCGCTCCCTCAGGTCTTCGTCGGTGTCCCGGTAGGGCCCCTGGGTGACGCGGAGGCGCGTGCCCACCACGGCGTCCTCGAAGTCCACCTCGACCTCGAGCGGCGGCGCGCCGGGCCGATGGGCCCAGACCCAGGTGAAGCCGAGTCTGCGGCCCGGCTCGTAGCGCGTGATCAGACCGTCGAGGAACCAGGCGGGTTCCTTCCAGCGCAGGCGATAGGGCCCGCCCTCGGCCTCCCCCACCTCGGCCTCGTGCGGCCACCACCGCTCGAGGCGCTCGGCCCGGGTCCACCACTGGAAGAGATCGCGGGGGGACGCGCCCGCGATCTCGCCCTCCATGACGAGCTTGTCCGTCTGCTCGGGCTCGACCACGCGCACCACCGGCGGCGCGGGCTCGAACAGATGCTCGGTCGACGCGTCGTCAAGCACCATCAGGTTGCCGCCGCCCCAATCGGCCTGCACGAGCACGCCCGTGTCGTCCACCCAGAGCGGCAGCTCGTTCCCGCTCTCGCGCGTGAGCACGATCCGCCAGGCTTGCCTGTCCCCGCCGGGCAGCGGGACCGCGGCCCGCTCCCCCACCTCGACCCGCGCGCGGCCCTCGGCACGAAAGCCCGCGGACTCGTTGTAGTCGGCAAACGACAGGGTGCGTCCCGTCTCGCGGGGCAGGGTCGCGGCGAGGACGAAGCCCAGGCCGGACATCGCGTCGTCCTCCACCTCGACGTCCAGCGCAACTTCCTCACCGTCGGCCGAACGTACGGTTCCCACGAACCGCGTCCCGTCGCGCTCGGCGTGCACCTCCGCACCGCCGCCGGCGAAGGAGGCCTCCACCATGCGGGCCCCCGCGTCGAGGGTCAGGGAGCGGTCCTCCTCGTACGTCCCCCCCGGGAAGGCGATGCGGAGCCGCCACTCGTAGCGGGTGGCGTCGCCCCGGGCGGACACGAGGAGGCGAGCGTAGCCCTGGGGCGTTCCCGCCGGGTCTTGCATGGCGTACCAGTACTCGCCGGCCTGCATGGCGGTTCTCCTCCCGGGGTGGACGAAGGTCGATTGTAGGAAGGACGGCGGCGCCTCGGGGCCCCGCCTGTAGGTTGGGAAGCGACATGCGGTGGCTCTGGATCCCGTTCCTCGCGCTCGCTCTCCTGCGCACCCCGGTGCACGCGGCACCGGAGTGCGCGCCGCCGCCCATCGACGGCAAGGCGCTGTTCGAGCACGTGAAGTGGCTCTCCGCCGACGAGCGCGAGGGTCGGGCGGCGGGGGCGCCGGGGGCGTGGGAGGCCGGGGAGTACATCGCGAGGAACGGGATCCAGAGCCACCGCATGTCGCTT
>JAUXCH010000478.1 GCA_030618975.1 Planctomycetia bacterium | reverse complement strand
CTTGTCGTCCTTGACGACGACGCCGAACTTCGCGCGCTCGACGTCCGCCCCGTCGAGGAGCTTCTCGAAGGCCTCGGCCGGGTCGACCTCGGCCGGGACGGGTGCGGCCGCGGGGGCATCCGCGGGGGCATCCACAGGAGCCGCGTCGGCCGCCGGCGCATCGTCGCCGCAGGCGGCCGGGGGCGCGGCAAGACCGGCGGGGGGGGCGAGGAGAAGGACCACGAGGGCGAAGGCGGGCGTGAGACGCATCGGGTGCTCCCGTTCGACGGTGTGCCCGTCGATGTCGAAGGTGCGCGAGAGTAGCAGCGGACGGCGGGCCGCACGGGGGCGCGTGCCTGCGCGCGGCTGCATGCGCCCGCGCACATGGAGAAGGGGGTCGAGCGCCGGGCCCGAGGACCACGCAGGCAACCGTGCTCCACGAAGCTCGGAAGCCCCGCTCTTCCGAGTCCTTCACAGTAGATTTCCGAGCACGGGACGAGACGTAGAGGAGAGCCCGTCCGCGCTACCCCTTGCGTGATGCCTGACGCAGTGCGGTATCGGTGCCTGACGCCGTACGGTATCGGTGCCTGGCACCGTACAAGGGTTAGTCGCCGCGGACGAGGACGACGCGGCAGCCGAGCGTTTCCTCGATCTCGCGTAGCACTTCGGTCCGTTCGGCCTCCGGGGGCAGGGTCCAGACGACGACGCGGACGGCGTCCTCCTGGGGAACCCACGCGGGCGGCTCGATGACCTCCCAGGTCCCGGGGAGACGCCCCCGCACGAGCTCGGTCAGGCGCTGGTGGTTCGGATGCGGATGGACGCGCACGAGGCGGTGGGTCGTTCGCGCCAGGGCCGCGAGCCGCTCCGCGTGCTGCGCGGCCATCCCGGGATGCGTGAAGTGGACGACGACCTCGCCCGCGGGAAACGTCGCCTTCAGCGGCGCGAGGTCGTCCTCCACGTCTTCGAAGAGGCGTGCGAGGCGCGCCTTCACCTCCTCGGGGAGCAGGGGCGTCCCTGCGCCTTGCGCCGCGTGCGCCGCGTGCTTCTCCCCCACGCTCTCTTCGACCGCCAGCGCGAGACGCCATCCGGTGTCCGCGAGGAAGGCGGCCCCGCGCTCCCCGGCGCCCGGGACCTCGCGTTCGACCTCGAGCCGTACGGTCTTCTCGTCGAAGAGGATCGAGACGCTGCCCGTGGGCACGTCCGTCCCCACGGCCTCTCGCGCGCGCGCCACGAGTTCCTCCTGGTTGGGATGCGGGTGAATCGTCACGCTCCACCCCGTGCGCTCTTCGACGCGCGCGATGCCCGCCGCGGCGAGCCGCGCGGCGACGTCCGGAAACGCGTAGCGAAGCACGATCCGGCGCTCGCCCTGGTGGACGGACGACCGGTAGCGGCCGGCGCTCTCCGCCGGCACGTGTCGATCCAGGAGCGCGAGCACGTCCGTCGCCGACGCGGGCCCGGTGCGCGCGGCCCCCTCCGGAACCGGACGGTAACGATAGGGACGGCGCCGGTCCGGGCCGAAGGCGTCCTGGGGGCCCTCCAGCAGCTCGCGGGCCTCCGCGACCTCGTCGGCGCCCACCTCGCCCCCGAACCAGGAGGCCGCGACGTCCTCGGCGGTGAGCAACCGCTTCCCGTCGGGGCGCACCCGGAGCAGGAGATCCCGGATCTCGCCCAGCCCCTCGGCCGTCAGGGGCCGCCCGCCGCCCAGGCCGCGGATGCCCTGCCCGCCGCTCCGACGAAGGGGGCGGTGCCGGTGCTCGAAGACGTCCCCGTCCTCGGGCAGCACGACGTCGGCGACGCCTTCGGAGACGAGCCGATCGGCGAGCGCCCGGCGGGAGCCGCGGTCCCCGTGGACGACGTAGACCGACCGGGGACGCATGCGGCGCACCAGGCCGACGAGCTCGTCCCCGTCGGCGTGGGCGGAGAGGTGGTACGTCGCGACCTGGGCCTGCACGTCCACGACCTGGCCCGCGATCCGAAGCTCGCGCTTCTCCCCCCGCGCGAGATCCAGGAGCGCGCGTCCCGGCGCTTCCTCGTCCTGGTACCCGGTGATCGCGATCAGGTTCTCCGGCCGGCCGGCCCACGCCCGTGCGTACACCGTGCTCGCGCCGCCGGCGAGCATCCCGGAGCTCGCGACGACGCAACACGGCGGCCCCTCGATCACCTTCTGGCGCTGCTCGCGGGAAGCGACGCGCTGGAAGCCGCTCTTCTCCGAGAAGAAGAGGTCGTCGCCGCGCAGGACGAGCTTGCGAAGCCGCGGCGTCAGGAAGCGGGGGTGGTGACGGTAGGCGTCGCAGACCGCTCGCACCATGCCGTCGGCGTAGACGGGGAAGCGGGGGATCCGCTTCGCCCGCATCGCACTCTGGAGGATGAGCAGCACCTCCTGGGCGCGACCCACCGCGAAGGCGGGGATGAGGACGTGCCCGCCGTCTTCCACGGCGGCCGCGATCTGCTCGGCGAGCCGCCGCTCCTCCGCGTCCCGCGACGCGTGGAGGCGGTCCCCGTACGTCGCCTCCACGACCAGCACGTCGGGGCGGACGCGCGGCGGCGGCATGCCCGGCACGGTGCGCTGGTCGGCGACCGAGAGGTCGCCCGTCACGACGACGCGCCCCTTGCCGTGCTCGAGCACCGCGGCCCCGGCCCCCAGGATGTGGCCGGCAGGCAGCAGGCGGATCCGGCCGCCCGCCACGTCCACCGGATCGTCGAAGTCCACCGTTCGGATCCGGGCGAGCGTCTGCTCGACCTCGTCGGCGGAGAAGAGCGGCACCTCCTCCTCCCGGTCGAGCTCCATGATCTTGAGCGAGTCGAGGAGGAGGATCCGGACCAGGTCCGCGGTGGCGCTCGTCGCGACGAGCGTCACCGACGGCCAGGCCCGGACGAGGAGCGGCAGGGCCCCGGAGTGGTCCAGGTGGGCGTGCGTGAGCACGAAGGCGTCCGGTGTCTCCTGCCCGAGGCTCTCCTGGAGCGCCCTCAGGTCCGGCAGCGTCTCCCCCCGCGCCTGGCGGATGCCGGCGTCGACGACCACGCGAAATCCGTCCAGGTCCACGAAGACGCAGGAGGCGCCGATCGCCGACGCGCCGCCGAGGAAGCCCAGCCGGATGCCCATGCGTGTCCCGCGCTCCTCGCCGTGCCGCGTGTTCCTCGTCTTCTACCACCCGGCAGGGCGCCCGGCACGCTGCCGCGAGCCCGGCCCGTCTCGGAGCCGCCGGATATCCGGACTCCTCGCCCGAGGAGGCACCTCCGCGCGGGAAGCCGGTACCCTGCCGTGATGAGCAAGACCGGTCGGAACGATCCCTGCCCCTGCGGCAGCGGCAAGAAGTACAAGAACTGCTGCATCCACGAGGAGGTCGAGCCGGCCACCGACATCGGCACGGTGGACGGCGTCGTGACGAAGAAGCTCGTCGAGTGGGTGCTCCGGGAACACTCCGAGCGAGCACGAGCCCTCGTTCCGCTGGTTTCGGAAGAGCTCTGGAACTCCGAGGGAGCGCAGGCTCACGCCCACATGCTCATCGCCTACGAGATGACCGCCGGCGACGGGACGCGGCTCTGTCTGCAGTTCCCAGAGGCGATGCGGCGCGCGTTTTCTCCGCGCGAGCAGCGGTGGCTCGAGGAGCAGCGGCAGAGCTGGTTCGCGATCTGGGACGTCCTCGAGGTCCGGCAGGACGAGGGCATGTTCCTCCGCGACGTCTTCACGGGGGAGGAGCGGTTCGTCCGGGAGGCTCGCGCGACCCACTACCTCCACGACCGGGAGCTCCTCCTGGCCCGGATCGTCCGCCTCGACGCGACCTGGGCCCTGGCGGCGACGCACCCGCAGCTCCTCCCTCCGCACGCCGGCGACGCCGTGCAGGCCGAAGCCCGGCGGATACTGAAGCTCGGACGCGGCAAGGTGGATCCCGACCGGCTCCGCGGCGAGGCGGCGTTCCGGCTCACCGCTCTCTGGGACGAGGCCGTTCGGGGGCTCCTGCAAGCGCCCCGGCCCCACCTCCAGAACACGGAGGGGGATCCGCTCGTCCTGACGGAGGACGCCTACGCGTTCGACCCCGCAGATCGCGACGCGGTCCTGAAGCAACTTCGCGAGTTCCCCGACGGGGAAGAGGACGACTCCGAGCCCGAGGCGACCACGCGTCGATTCGGCTTCTGCACGCCGGGGGAGGAGGGACTGACCCGCATCGCCGGCGTGGTGGTCCACGAGCGCACCCTGGCGGTCGATGCGAACTCCACGCGCCGCGCCGACGAGATGCGCGCGCGACTCGAGGAGAGCCTGGGGGAGCGCGTCCGCTTCGTGGAGCGCACGGAGACGGACCCGTGGGAGATCATCGACACCGGGGAGTCCGAGGAGGAGGAGGAGGAGCCCGCGGCCCCGGAGATCCCCGCGGAGGAGGCGGCGAAGCTCATCCTGGGATTCAAGGAGAAGCACTACGCGACCTGGCCGGATACCCCCCTCCCCGCGCTGGGAGGCGTGACCCCGCGAGAGGCCGCGCGCGACAAGCGCCGGAAGGTCTATCGCGAGCTGGACCTCGTCCTCCGCGACATCGAGCGCGGCGAAGCCCGGGAGCCGTTCGAGCAGCGCTACGACGTGCAGGCCCTCCGCCGCGAACTGGGCCTGTAGAGGCGTTTGGGACGCAGGGGGGCGCCCGAAGGAAGCCTCGGACGGGCGCCACGCGCGGCCCACCTCCACACACACACACCCCCGCGT
>JAUXCH010000033.1 GCA_030618975.1 Planctomycetia bacterium | reverse complement strand
CTTGCCGTCCTGCTCGCCCTCGTCCTGCTCGCCGTCGGCAGTGGACCGGCTGGGGCCAAGGACGACGCGCCCCTCGTCACGCGCATCTTCCCCGTGGGATCGCTGGGGCCGGGACGCACCGACTTCATCCCCGGCCAGCCCCCGTGGGTGGGTCCGCACATGGTGAGCGACGAGATGTATCCCCTCTTCGGAGCGGAGGGCGAGGAACCCATTCTCCCCCTGGGCACCGTCGACGAGGTCATCGAGTACATCAAGAACGCGGTGGATCCCTGGTTCTGGGAGGAGCGCGAGGGAGCCGACGTCCGTTCGCTGGGCGAGCACCGCATCGTCGCGCGGGCCACGCCCGCCGTCCTCGACCGGGTCGGGAGCTTCCTCGCCCGCATGGAGACCCTGCACTCCACCGTGGTGACGCTGGACGTGCATGCCGTCAGGCTGACCGCGGAGGAACGCCTGGCGCTCGGTCCGGCCGGGGCGGCGCTCGACGACAAGCGCGTCGCGGCGCTGATCGAGAGCGAGGATGCCGGTCCGTCCGTCAGCTTCTCGGCCCTGGCCGCCGCGCGCGCGACGGTCTACGCCGGAACGCGGCGCGCGTGGATCGCCGACGCGGACGTCGAGGTCGCGGAGAACTCGCAGAGTCCCGACCCCATCGTGCTCGTCGCGAACCTCGGGCTCATCGCCGACATGCGCGCCATGCCCTCTCCCGACGGAAAGCACGTCCTCGTGGGAATGCGCGTCGCGCTGTCGAGAATCGGCGAGCTCAGGGACTCGCCGACGGGCGCCTCCGGCATCGTCGAAACACCCGCGTACGACCTGGCGGTCTTTCGTAGCGCCCTGCACGTGCCGGCCGGCGCGTGGGTGCTCGCAGACGGCGTCGCCGGCGGCCCCGGTGAGACCTCGTGGACCCTCCTCGTGCGCGCGACGCCCCGCCGCACCGAGGTGACCGCGGGCGGCTTCGACGTCCCGGCGTTCCCGCCGCGCACCATCGGACCGATGCAGCTCCGCTACTTTCCCCTGCCCGTCCTCTCGAGCGCGGTCGCGTGGCGGATCGGCCGCCCCCTGAAGCCCGTGCCCTCCAACTACACGCCGCCGGAACCCCCCGAGCTGCCCGAGCCGTGGCCGATCATGCCGGAGGAGGCGATCGTCGACCTGCTGCGCGAGATCGGCGGCGACAGCGCCTGGGAGGACCCCGCACACATCGAGGTCCGCAATCGCGTGCTCATCGCCCGCAACGTGCCCTCGCTCCTCGGAGGCATCCACCGGCTCCTCGCCGCGTTCAGGACGGGGCTCATCTACTCGACCGACACCACGCTGGAGGTGGTCGAGATGCCGGTCGGCGTCGCGCGCCACCTCGCCACCGGCGGGGCGCTCGACGACCGCGCCGCGGACCTCCTCGCCGAGGCCCTCCAGTCCGGCCAGGCCGAGCGGCTCGAGTCGGTGACCGTCACGTCGATGACGGGCGCCCGCAACGCGGTGACCAGCGGTCGGCTCGTCCACTACATCCAGGACTACGAAGTGGAGATCGCGCAGGAGGCGGCGATCTTCAACCCGGTGACGCTGCACTTCCTGGACGGCGTCTGCGCCGACGTGACGCCGGTCTGCACCGCGGACCGATCGGCCGTCCAGCTGACCCTCCGGTTCCTCAGGGCCCACCAGAACGGACCGATGCGCACCCGCCGCGCCGGCCCGGTTCCGGAGATCGACCTCCCCGAGGTCGAGACCTTCGAGATCCATGCCGAGACGCTGGTGCCCGTGGGACGGACCTCCGTGGTCGGCGCGTGGGGCGAGGGCGGACGCTGCCGCCTCCTGCTCGTGACGCCGACGCTCAGGCGGTAGCGCGCTCCACCACGACTAGCCGGTCGCGTCGAGACCCGCGTCTTCCAGGGCCCGAGCGAGGAGGTCCCGGAGACCGAGGAGGGTCGCCGCGTGCCCGAGGTACTCCAGGTCGAGCTCTCGCCTACGGACCTTGAGGACCCCGGCCACGTCTCTCAGTTGCCGCTCGAGGACACCACCCGACCGGCGAAACCACTCCAGCTTGACGAGGATCGTGTCTTCCGCAGACGTGATGTAGACGGGCGGCGCCGACGCATCGATCGCCACCGACTCTCGCCGTTCGAGCTGGAGTCTGTGGAGCTTCGCCTCCGTGGCCACGAAGAAGTCGATCTTCACGAACTCCTTCAGGTGGATCGCGGTGAACGTTCCCCCGGACCGCACGGCAAGGTCGGCCGCCTCACGGTCGAGGTGAAAGTCGTCTCCCAGCGCGGCGACGAGGGCTGCGATCGACGCGGGGCCCACTTCCGCCAGGACGTCGATGTCGTTCGTGGCGCGGTACTCCCCGTGTCGGCTGCTGGCGATCGAACCTCCGACGACGTACCGGATGTCGGCGGCCTCGAACGCACGCGCAAGTTGCACGAGGAGCGCATTCGCGTCGGTCACCACGGGGCTCGCTCCCCGGCCTCGTCGGGGGCCCAGCCGAAGGCAGCCAGCATCGTCCTCCGGTCGAACATCCGCGCCGCGTATCTCAGCTCCAGCTCCCGTTCCTCCGCATCCGGGTAGCGCGCGCGCAGATCCGCGAGCACCACGGACTTCACCATCCGGCCCAGACGTCCGACGCGCTCCCACTTCTCCGCGGCGCTCATCCGGCGGTAGGCGTCGAAGAGCAGCTCCTCGATGTCGCGAGGCGTGTCGGAGGACTGCGTCTTGTAGGCCACGGGCCCATCCTATCGCGCCCGGGGTCGGTCGCCGTCGCTCCCAGGGTGCGCCAGTTCGCGCCGGGCTCCTGGCGGGGGCGTACAACGGGGGCTTCCACCAGGGGAACCCCGATGACCGACGCCCACGCCTACGTCACACGCGGCGGACGTACCGCCGAGTTCACGCTGCCCGGCGCCGAACCGCACTACCCCCCCGACTTGCTCCTCGAGCCCGTGCACCTGGACATCGCGCTCACCGTGAAGGTGGCCAACCGCCGCGCGGAGGGCACGGTCACCCACACGCTGCACGCACGGACCGCCGGCACGCATCGACTCGTCCTGGACGCGGTGGGCTTCCAGGACGTGGACGTGACGGACCCCGACGGGCGCGCCGTGACCTTCGCGTACGACGGCAAGGAGCTCAGGGTCGACTGGGCGGATGCCTTCGAAGCCGGCGAGGAGCGCCGGCTGGCGATCGCCTACGTCGTCGGGGACCCCGCAAGCGGGCTCTTCTTCTCGGCGCCGGACGAGGCGTACCCGCAGGCCGCGCTCTACGCCGCGACCGACCACGAGACGGAGCGCGCCCGCCACTGGCTCCCGACGATCGACCTGCCGGACGTCCGGCCGACGCTCGACTTCCACCTCCGGGCCGACGAAGCGCTCACCATCCTCGCCAACGGCCTGCTGGTCGGGGAGGAGACGCACGGCGACGGCACGAAGACGGCGCACTGGTCCCTCGAGGAGCCCTGCCCCTCCTACCTCACGTGCTTCGCCATCGGGGAGTTCGTGCGCTTCGACGACGGCGAGTTCGAAGGCCGGCCCCTCTCGTACTTCACGAGCCCGTACTTCACGCCGGAGGACCTGGAGCGCTCGTTCGGCCGCACGCGTGACATGCTCGCGTGGATGACGAAGAAGCTGGACCACCCCTTCCCCTACCCGAAGTACTTCCAGTTCGCCCTCCCGCAGTACGGCGGCGCGATGGAGAACATCTCGCTCGTGAGCTGGGACGACATGTTCGTCCTCGACGAGACGCTGGCGAAGGAGTGGACCTGGCTCGTCGACCAGATCAACGTCCACGAGATGGCACACTCCTACTTCGGCGACATGGTCGTCTGCCGCGACTACGCGCACGCCTGGCTCAAGGAGAGCTGGGCGACCTACGTCGAGACGCTCTGGCTCGAAGACACGCAGGGCGAGGACGAGGCGCGCTACGACTTCTACACCAACGTCGACGCCTACGCCCGGGAGGCGGAGGAGTCGTACAAGCGTCCCATCGTCACGCGCACGTTCAACAGCTCCTGGCAGATGTACGACCGGCACCTCTACCCCGGCGGCGCGGCGCGCTTGCACATGCTCCGCAAGGAACTGGGCGACGTCCCCTTCTTCGCGGGCGTCCGTGCCTATCTGAAGAAGTTCGCGCACCAGGTCGTCGAGACGGACGACTTCCGGCACTGCCTCGAGGAGGCCACGGGTCGGTCCCTCGGCCGCTGGTTCGACCAGTGGCTCCATGCGAAGGGCTACCCGACGCTCAAGGCCACCTACGCCTGGGACAAGAAACGCGGACAGGCGACCTTCACGATCGAACAGACGCAGGCGAACGAGAAGGAGCAGATCCCCGTGTTCCGGCTGCCGCTCGACGTCGGGTGGGTCGTCGACGGCGAGCTCCACGTGCGGGAGGTCGAGCTCGACAAGGCGAAGCACGTCGTCGTCGTACCGCTGGCCAAGGAGCCCGAGGCCGTCCGGATCGATCCCCACGGCCGAACCGTGATGAAGCTCGAGTTCAATCCCGGCGACGCGATGCTGGCCCGCCAGCTCACGGAGGCGCCCGACGTCGTCGGCCGCATCCTCGCCGGGAACGAGCTCTGCAAGACGGGCCGCCGGAAGAACGTCGACGCCGTGCGGAGCGCGTATCTCGCCGAGCCCTTCTGGGGCGTGCGCGTGCGCTTTGCCGAGGCGCTGGCGAAGGCGGGCACGCAGGCCGCGGTGGAGGCGCTGGCCGCCCTCGTCCGCCACGAGCAGGACGGCATGGTTCTCGAGCCGCTCCTGAGGCAGGTGGCGAAGCTGCGCGCGCCCGAGCTGAAGGAGGCCGTCGAGGAGCGCCTGGACGACGGCATCGCAATGTTCAGGGCGACGCAGGCCGCGTACGAGGCCCTCGGCGCGCAGCGCGAGGACGCGCCCTACGAGCGACTCGCCGAGGCCGCGAACGTGGACGACCGCTACGGCTTCGAGCAGTCCGGCGCGTTCCGCGCGCTCGCCGGCACACGAAGGGAGGAGGCACTCGAGCCCCTCCTGGGACACGTCGCCTACGGCCGGACCTCGAACCGCGCACGGCCCGCCGCTCTCACCGCGCTCGGCACGCTCGGCGCCGGCCTCGAGCGCCGACCCCGCGAGCGGGTCCGCGACCGGCTCGTGGATCTCCTGCGCGACCCCGTCGACCGCGTCAGCCAGGCGGCCGCCGCGGGGCTCCGCATCCTGGGCGATCCCTCTGCCATCCCGGCCCTGGAGGCCTACCGCCGCACGCTGTCCGTCCAGGAGAGCGTCGCCGTGAGGCGCCAGATCGCCGGCATCCGCGCGAGGGCGAAGCCCAAGGAGCCCGCGAAGGACAAGCAGATGGACGAGCTGCGCGAGCAGCTCCGCAAGCTCGAGGACAGGCTGGGCCGACTCGAGGCGCAGGACGAAGCCGGGGACGAATAGCCCGCCAAGCCCTGTTGCCTGCTCTCTACGCCTACACAAGTCCTTCATGATCAAGTACTTGCGCCTGCACCCTGGATGATCTCGACATCTTCGGCTATGGTGTTGTAAGCACGAAGAGGTGTGCATTGCAGACCGGCGCCGTCATCCAGGAGCTGTTCCCCACGTTCGTCCTAGGGCTGGACGAGCCGGAGGTCGACGTCCTGGCCCAGCTCGCCCGGCCGCGTCGCGTGCGTCGGGGCGAAGAGGTCTTCACCCACGGCGAGCCCGCGGGTGACCTCGTCGTCGTGGTGGACGGCGCGCTCCGCATCTCGGTGCCCCCGGACGTGGTGCTCGGGGAGAAGGGCCGCAGCGAGTGGACGGGGGACCTCGCGTTCGTCCGTCCGGGTCCCTCCATGGCCACCGTCACCGCGGTCCACGACGGCGAGCTGCTCGTGCTGCCCCAGGAGGCCCTCGCCGATCTCAGGCCGCACCCCCGCATCGTCGGCCGGCTCTGGACGGCGATCGCGCGCAACCTCGCCTCCCGGATGCGAACCTGCGTGACGCAGTGCGAGTGTGCGGGGTCCCCGGGATCGCAGGCCCTGCGCCGCGCGCTGGCGACGCTGCACGGGATGCCGCCCGTTCACGAGCCGATCACCTGGGTGCCCTCGATGCGGCCTTCTCCGGTGCAAGGCGACGTCGACGTGAACGTCGCGCGCGACCGTCTCGTCCGCACGCTGTCGGCCGTCGAGGTCTTCGGTCCCCTCGATCGGAAGTTCCTGACCCTGCTCGCGCGCGCAGCCGTCTTCTCGGCCTACGAGACGGGCGAGACGATCATGCGGGAGGGCGACGATCGCGACCGTCTCTACCTCATCCTCGACGGACGGGTCACGGTGTCGATGCCCAAGCGCCTCGCGGACTGCGGCTCCGGTCAGGAGTTGCACTCGGGCGAGATACTCGGGCAGCTCTCCTTCGTGGACGGTGGTCCGCGTGCCACGACGTGCACGGCCGCCGAGCCGACCCTCGTGGCCGGGTGGTACCCGGCGATGATCGAGGAGTTCCTCCGCCTGGGCGCCGACGGGGGCGTAGCCGCGGTGCACTTCCTGCACTGGGTGACGCGCCAGATCGCACACGACGCCGAACGCATCAGCGCCTTCCTCAAGACCGCGCACGACTGGTCCGACTGAACGTCGAACAGCCAGACGTCGAACAGCCAGACGTCGAACAGCCGGGCCCTCCCTGAAGGGTCGCAACGCAGCCGGGGCACGGACCGCGTCCGCAGAGCAGCAAGCCGCCAGCGGTGGTGCTACACGTGGCATGCACAAGATCACGATCTACCTCCCCGACGACCTGCGGGCTGCCGTCCAGCGTGAGGCGCGGCATCTCGGGATCGCAGAGGCCGAGGTGACTCGCCGTGCCGTGGCGACGGCCGTCACGCGCCCAGCGCCCACCCCGGGCCTGTTCGCCTCGGATGTGCCGCTCGCATCCCGTATCGACGAGTTGCTTGCCGGCTTCGGCGACCGGTGATCATCGCTGACACCAGTGGCCTGCTGGCACTGTTCAATCCCACCGAACCCGAGCACGAGGCGGTGCGCCGTCTGGTCTCACGGCTGTCCCGACCCATGGTCATGTCGCCGTACGCGGTCGCGGACTTCGACTCCCTGTGACGACACGTATCGGTGTCGACGCGGAACTGGCCATGCTTCGCGAGCTCGGAAGCGGAGCGTACGTCCTTCCCGGCATCGATGCGGCTGACCTGGCGAAGCTGGCCGAGGTGATCGCACGGTATCGGGACCAGCGGATCGGCGTCGCGGATGCTTCCGTGGTCGTGCTTGCTCAACGCTTCGCAACCAAGGACGTCCTCACACTCGATCACCGGCATTTCGGTGTTCTGCGACCCTTGTCAGGAGGGAGGTTCCGGATGCTGCCGTCGACACGTGAGCGGTGATCTCGGCATCCAGGGATCCCGGCATTTGCTGCCCTCGACCGGACCCACGGCACCGTCTGTCGGATCCGACCCGCGAGGCTGCCTGAGGCGCTCACTTCACAACGGGCCCGCTCACCGCGTACCGGGCGACCTCCGCGCCGGACGCGTCGCGGAGCAGCGCGCCCACCGGTGCTTCGCACGTCAGTCCGCCCCCCGACACCGTCCCGCGGCTCTCCCGCCGCACGAGCACGTCCGCGTGTCCGGCTCGAACGCGCCATCCGCCTTCGATCGCCTGGCACGACACGGGGACGGGCTCGGCCCCGCCCGTGCGATGGACCTGGATCACCGTCAGGAAGGTGACGGCGCTCTGCTTCGTGACCGTGGCGGCCGTCAGGTGGTGTTCGACGAGCTGCACGCGGGGCCGCGGCGGAGGGTCGAACCGGTCCGTCGTCGTGATCACCAGGCCCCGCGGCTCGAGGAAGGTGACGCGGCAGGCGGCGTGCTCGCCTTGCAGCACGGCCTCGTTCTCCTCTACGTCGAACGGCATCGGCGCGTGGAGGTGGAGCTCGAACGTGGACGGGGACGACGTCTCCAGCCGGTCGCGGATCACCACCAGGCCGGGCTGCACGAAGAGGATGCCGCGCCGAAACCGCCGCACCCCGGGCCCGTAGGCCCTCCCGGCCTCGCCCTCCACCCAGTGGAGGGCCTCGGAGGTGAAGAAGCCGGTGATCTCCCCCACCGCCGACGGCGAGTGCCGGACCTGGCTCTCGCCGTTCACGGTGATCGAGTTCACGGACTTCGTGTGCCACATCCAGCCGCGATGGTGCGCCGAGCCGTAGACGTCTCGCCGCCCCGACCGGACGAGCAACCGGTCGCCGTAGGCGCGCAGCAGGAAGGCGTTCTGGGCCTCGTACCCGTGGCTCTGGGAGCCGAAGGGACTCGACTTGAAGAGGATGCCCACGTCGTCCTCGGCGCCGAGAAGGCTTGTGCCGAGCGCCGCGATCCCGGTCCCGCGAAACAGACGCGCCGTCGGCAGGTCGGTCGGGGGGCGGGGCGCCACGGTCTCGCCCGCCTCGACGAGGAACCCGGTCCAGCCACGGGGCGGCCGGAAGCCGCCGTGCGCGTCGACGTAGAACTGCCAGTGTCCGTTTCGTGCCTGGGCGGCGAGCACGGACATCAGCCCCACGTTGGCGTCCGACCGGATGCGCGCGTTGAGGTCGCCGAAGCCGCCGCCCAGCGTTCCCGGAGGCATCAGGTACATCGGGTAGTACCCGACCCTCGAGAAGTACGGCAGGCGCCACGCGTCGAGGTCGAGTGCTGAGCGCATCGCGAAGGCCCACCACGCGAAGCGGCCCACGTACGACTTCCAGTAGTTGAGACCCTCGTGCCACCCCCCGTCGTCGTCGCTCCAGACCGGGTAGACGTTCGCGAAGACGTTCACGGCAAACCAGAGCCAGTCCTCGGCCTCGGGGATCTCGCCGAGGAACGCGATCGCCACCTCGCCGAGGAAGTGCCAGGCCCGGTTCGCGTGGCTGGAGTACGGTCGCCAGAGGTGGCGCGGGAAGAGGTGCCGGTAGATCTCGTGCCCGCGGATCCGCATCACGGCGCGGCACTTCTTCCGCTCGAGCCCGGTCAGCAGCGGGTGGACGAGGGAGTAGGCGCGGCTGAAGTGGTAGGCGAAGGGCATCCCCGCCTCGTCGTTGGTGACGTAGCCGGTCGGCCCCCTCGGATCCCAGTCGGCCGTCTCCATCAGCAGGCGGCGCGCCAGCTGCCCGTACCGTTCGTCGTCGCCGAGACGCCAGGTGAAGGCGAGCGTGGCGGCTCCGTCGAGCACGGCGATGGTGGTCGTACGGTTCCCCCACCAGATCTTTCTCCACGCCTCGCTCCGCGGCTGCACGTCGCCGTAGGGCGGCGGCTCCTTCGTCGGAGGCGGACTCGCCACGAGCGCGTCGCAGCGCTTCACGAGCCGGGCCCAGGCCGCGGCCGACGTCCCGGCGGCGGCCTTCCTCAGGGCGGGCAGGTCTTCCGGACGCAGGAACAGGCGGGGATGGGCCGTGGGCACGCGGGCGATCAGCTCCTCCCGCGGCGGCAGTGGAAAGACGACGGCCTCCCTTGGCACCACGAACCGACGCACGCGACTCCACGCCGAGACCTCGCCCCCTGCGTCCCGGGTCCGGAAACGCCACGCCCACGCGCCCACCTCGAAGGTTCGCGGCGGACAGTGCACGTTCATCCCGAGGTCCCGGGCCTCGTAGTCCACCCGCGCGAACGACGGGTCGGTCGACGCCTGCAACTCGTAGAACCGGGCCCCGGTCTGGGGCCGCCAGGAAAAGGCGGGCGGCGTACGCGCCGAGACGCCCCCGTCCACCGGCCGAAAGCCCCACTCCCCGGCGCGCGCGGGCGCCTCGTCGACCGCGACGGGGGCGGCCTCGGCCACGCCCCAGGCGAGGCCGACCAGGAGGATCATCCAGCCGATCCGACCGAGCATTGGGCGCGCCTCCCCGGACGGGGATCAGCCTACCGAAGGCGAGCGTCCGGAAAAACCCCGCCCCTCCCCACGGAGCCGCCGATCCTTGCTGGGACATGAAGACCTCCTCCTCCCTCCCGAACGCGAACGCGCGGCCGATTCCCGAGTACGACCTCTTCGGGATCGACGACGCCGTCCTCTCCACCGTCCTGGCCGAGGCCCTGGGCCGCGGCGGCGACTACGCAGATCTCTACTTCCAGCAGGGCCGCTCCTGCTCCATCGGCCTCGAGGACGGCATCATCAGCCGGGCTTCCAGCAGCGCCGACCGTGGGGTCGGCATCCGGGTCCTGGTCGGCGACCAGACGGGCTTCGCGTACAGCGAGGACCTCGACCTCGAGTCGATGGGGGACGCCGCCCGGACGGCCGCGGCGATCGCCTCCGGCGGGGGCGGCGTGCCGCCCCAGCGCTTCGAGCGGCGAGGCCGTCACGACCTCTATGCCATCGCGGAGCCGTGGGACACGGTCGGGGCGACGCGGAAGCTCCCCTTCCTCGCGTCCGTCGAGCGGGTCACGCGGAGCCTCGATCCCGCCGTCGAGAAGGTCTCCGTCTCGTGGGGCGACGCCGACACCCACATCCTCATCGCCACGAGCGAGGGCGTCGTGCTCACCGACAGCCGGCCCATGTCCCGCCTGGCCCTGGCGATCACCGCCGTGAAGGGCGGTGAGGTCCAGACCAACCACAACAGCCTTGCCGGCCGCCACGGGATCGAGTGGTACAGCGAGGAGCGGATCCTCGGACTCTGCCGCGAGGCGGTGGACCGGACCCTGATCCTCTTCGAGGCGAAACGGCCCGCCGCCGGCGAGATGCCCGTCGTGCTCGCCGCCGGCGCCTCCGGCATCCTCCTCCACGAGGCGATCGGCCACGGCATGGAGGCCGACTTCAACCGCAAGGGCGTCTCGATCTACTCGACGATGATCGACCAGGAGGTCGCGGCCAAGGAGGTCACGATCGTCGACTCCGCCCTCCTCCCCGGGGAGCGCGGCGCGCTCAACGTGGACGACGAAGGGAGCGAGACCGAGGAGACCGTGCGCGTCGACGCCGGGACGATGCGCTCGTACCTCCACGACCGCATCAGCGCGAAGCACTACGGCGTCAAGTCGACCGGTTCCGGGCGTCGCCAGTCGTTTCGGCACGCTCCCATGCCGCGCATGCGTTGCACCTACATGCGGGCCGGCCCGCACGCCAAGGAGGAAATCATCGCGTCCGTCGACAAGGGGATCGTGGCCGAGACGTTCACGAACGGCCAGGTGCAGATCGGCGCGGGCGACTTCACCTTCTACATCAAGAACGGCTGGCTCATCGAGAAGGGGAAGATCACGGCGCCCATCAAGGACGTGAACATCATCGGGAACGGGCCCGAAGCGCTTCGCAACATCACGATGGTCGGCGACGACCTGAAGCTGGACACCGGCGGCTGGACCTGCGGGAAGAACGGGCAGGGCGTGCCCGTCTCCCAGGGCATGCCGACCGCCCTCGTCTCCCGGCTGACCGTGGGAGGAGAGAATGCCTGACCTCGTCGGCGAGAAGATGACCGACACCCTCCTCGCACAGGCCGAAGCCGCAGTCGGTCTCGCCAAGCGCGCGGGTGCGGACGACGCCGTGTCCGCCCTGTCCTGGCACCGCGGCCTCGAGTTCCAGTGGCGCGACGGCCGGCTCGAGGACGTGAAGGAGAACGCCACACGCGGCCTCGCCCTCGCGCTCTACGTCGACGGGCGCTTCTCCACGCACGCGACGAGCGATCTCGAGCCGACCCGGCTCCGGGCGTTCGTCGAGGAGGCGGTGGCGCTCACCCGCCACCTCCAGCCCGACCCCTACCGCCTCATCACGGACCCCTCGCTGTACGAGGGCCGCGCCGACGTCGACCTGGACCTCGTGGACCCGGCCGTCATCGACCTCACCCGCCGCGAGCGCACGGCGTGGTGCGCCGAACTGGAGGAGCAGGCGCGCGGGGACGAGAGCGTGGTCTCCGTCACGACCCGGGTCCAGGACGCGCACAGCCAGTCGGCGCGTGCGAGCTCGAACGGTTTCCGCGGGACCGAGACGTCCACGGTCGCGAGCTACGGCACGACGGTCACCATCCGCGAGGGCGAGACCCGGCGCCCCGAAGATCACTGGTTCGTCGCCGGAACGCACCTCGCAGGCCTGCCGGCGCGCACGGCGGTCGGGGCCGAGGCGCTCCGACGCGTGCTCGCCCGGCGCGGCGCGTCGAAGGTGTCCAGCCGGCGCACGACGATGCTCGTGCACCCCGAGGCGGCGTCCGGGCTGATCGGCCGCATGGTGGGCGCCCTGGCGGCCGGCTCCGTCCAGCAGCGCCGCTCCTTCCTCGCCGAGAAGCAGGGCGAGCGGATCGCCTCGCCCGTCCTCACGATCCGGGACGATCCCCTGCGGCCCCGGGGCCTCGGGTCCACCCTCTACGACGGGGAGGGCATCGCGGCGCAGCCTCGCACGCTGATCGGCGACGGCGTCCTCGAGTCTTTCTTCGTCGACACCTACTACGGTCGCAAGCTCGGCTGGGAACCGACGACCGGCTCACCCTCGAATCTCGTCCTCGCGCAGGGCGACAAGGACCTCGACGGCCTCGTCGCCGACACGCCGGACGGCATCCTCGTGACCTCCTGGATCGGCGGCAACGCCAACCTGACGAGCGGCGACTTCTCGTTCGGCGTGCGCGGCCACGTCGTCAAGGATGGTGCACTCGCGGATCCTGTGTCCGAGATGAACGTGACGGGGAACTACCTGGACCTGCTCCAGCGCCTCGTCGCGGCGGGCAACGACCCCGTGCCGTGGTACCCGTGCCTCGCACCCACGCTCGTGTTCGACGACGTCCAGTTCAGCGGGAGTTGAAGCTCGGACTCGCGTTGGCGGTCGATGCCGGCACCCAGGGGCTCCTCGGTGGAGGCACACCATCCCAGGACGGGATCGTCCACGGCGAAGCCACACTTGGCGTTTTCACCACCCTGAACGTGGCGCTCTTACCACCCCGAGCACGGCGTTTCCCCCCCGACTCGCCGACCCGAGCGGCCCCGACAGACGCCCGGGCCCGAACAGGTCAGCCGTTCCGCGGGTCTCGCCAGCGCAGTCCTTCGAACCGGGCGAGGTCACGGTCGGTGCTCTGGAACTCGGCACCGCATTCGATCGCGAGCGCGGCCAGGTGCGCGTCGGTGACGAGGATCACGAGTGCTCCGGTCCGTCGATCCGCTCGAGGAGCTCCGCGACGTCGTCGAGGTCGATCCCGGTTCGGAGCCGCAGGGGCCGGGCCTGGACTCGGAACGGCTGCGTCGGAGTCCGCGAAGCGCGTGCGTCCAGCCCCTCGCGCAGCGTTCGGTTGACCACGGTCTCGAAGCTCTCGCCGGTGCGGCGGCAGAGGGCTCTCAGCTTCGTGTCCACGTCCTCGTCGAGGGTCAGCGTCGTTCTCATGATGTTCTGATGCTGTATCTGCGGCATCCTGATGTCCATGCGTCGGGCGCCGATCCGCGTCCGGCGAACCCAGGCCCCGGAAAGGCGTCCAAGGAGGGCGGGGGCTCCCCCTGGGGCCCGTCGCCTTCCGCCCGGTAGAAAGAGGGATCCCCATGCAGGCTCGCCTGGTCCCGCCCGTCGCCGCTGCGTTCGCGTGCGCGTTCGCAATCGTCCTCGCGTCGGGCCTCGTCGTCCCGGCGGCGTTCTCGGAGGACGAGGGGGCGCCCGACGAGCGGGCCGCCCTCGAGCGTGTCCTCGACGCGCTCGCCGCCCACCCGCCCCGGACGGTCCGGGAGTACCGCGTCGCTTTCCGCGAGCTGGGCCTCGTCGGCGAGTCGGCCCTGCCGTACATGAGAGCACTCGTCCGCCGCTACGTGGATCTGCCCGGCATGGACGACCGGGAGGCCCACGCCTTCCTGGGCGACCGGCACTTCCACCACCCCCTGCCCGAGGAGATCACGTTCCGCGCCCACCCCTTCCTCGAGCGGGTCGAGGCGGCGAACGCGAAGGAGTGGTTCCTCCCCGGCGAGGACGAGGCCTGGACCGCCGCCGAGGACGCGCTCCGCCGGACACGACTCCACCACCGGCGACTCCTCGAGGATCACCGCTACCGCGCGGGCGACCAGACTTTTGCGAACGCCCGGACCGACCCGCGCTTCCGGGACCTCGAGCTTCACTTCACCTGGGCCGAGCCGTACGCCGTCGTGCAGGTCGGGCCGCGCCCTCCCAGGTCCGGCGAGCTGCACGCGCAGATCGAAACGCTTCACCGCACGTACCGGAGCTTCCTGGCCGAGTACGGCGAGCGATTGGACCTCCACGACTTGATGGCGCCCTGGGGCGGACGGGCGGGCTTTGGCAAGGGCCTGCGGAGCTTCCCCGACGGCGCCCCCCTCCCGGTGTTCCTCTACGCAGACCGGAGGACCTTCCAGAAGGTCGCCCTCGGGGCACCGTACGGCCTGCCGATCGCCGCGGGAGACATCGAGGCCTGGTTCTCGCCGGCCGGTGCGTTGCACGTCACCGGCACCAACTGGCTTCCGGAATCCGCGGTAGCCCAGGTGCTTCGGTGGTTCGCTCGCCAGAAGAACAAGTGGGGCCGAACCGCCTTGGGCCGGAGCGTCCTCGCCGACGGCTTCGCACAGTGGTTCGCCGCGCGCCTCGCGGGCCCCGAGGCCGAACGCGCGCACCTGGACGATCTTCGACGCAGGGCGGCCGCCTTCCGGGAGCGGGAGCTGCCCTATCCCGTGTTCCCGCTCGAGATGCTCGTCTCGCTGGACACCGACGGCGCCATCGCCCACTACGCGAGGAGCGCGGGGTGGCCGGTGCCGCGCCGGGTGGCGGTCCAGCTCTACCGCGAGCAGGCGTGGGCGTTCGTCCGGATGCTGAACGAGGGCCCCGACGACCGGCACCGGGAGGCGTGCCTCGAGTGGATGCACGCCTGGCTCCAGCGCGAGACGCAGCACGGGATGGCCCGGCAGGTCTTCGAACGGATCTTCGGCATACGGGACGACGACGACCGGGAGGCGCTGGACGCCGTGTGGCGGCGCCATCTCGAGGAGATCGTCGGGCCGGAGGAGAAGGCCGGGCCGCCCGAGCCGGGGCCGCTGGACCTGACGATTGGCCGGATCCGCGTGGAGGGCGAGCTGCGAACCCAGGTGATCCTGCGGGATCCGGATCTGGAGCCGGACGGCAAGCTGCTTGCGCAGATCACGCTGGAGCCCCGGAGAAGCCGGTTCGACCGCTTCCTGAGACTCGTCTATCACCTCCGCGGCGCCGACGACCTCCGCACCACGACGCGCCCGCCCGTCGTCCTCCGGCACGTCCCGGCGCAGGGCCCCTTCCCGCCCTGGGAGGACGTGTGGACCATCCTTCTCGCGCTGTTCTCCACGGGGTACGAGGACCTCTCCTTCGAGGGCCACGCACTGCCCGAGGCGCAGGCCTTCCTCGACGCGTGGAACCAGGCGCGCACGCACGCCGCGCGCTGAAGCAACGATCTACCGGTGGAGAGGAGGATCCCCATGCAGGCTCGCCGGGTCCGGCCCGTCGCCGCTGCGTTCTCGTTCGCGTTCGCAGGCGTCCTCGCGTCGGGCCTCGTCG
>JAUXCH010000393.1 GCA_030618975.1 Planctomycetia bacterium | reverse complement strand
GGTCGCGTTCCTGATTCCCCGCTCCATCCTCTGGTGGAACGGCCATCCGCTGCGACTCTACGTGCTCGAGGTCTCGGCGCTGATCCTCGGCATCCTCACGTTCGTCGGGCTCGCGACCCTCATCGTGCGGCGCTTCGGAAACCGCAAGCTGCGGCCCGTGACGTCGGTGGTGGACTGGATCCTCTACGCCCTGCTGCTGACGCAGGTCGCCACGGGCGTGCTCACGGCCGTGACGTATCCGTGGGGCTCGTCGTGGTTCTCCTCGTCGCTGTCGCCCTACCTCTGGTCGCTCGTGAAGCTCAATCCGGACATCTCGTACGTCGCCCCGCTGCCTCTCATCCCGAAGCTGCACATCGGCGGCGCCTTCCTGCTGGTCGCCTTCTTCCCCTTCACCCGGCTGATCCACATCCTCGTGGTCCCCAACATGTACCTGTGGCGCAAGACGCAGGTCGTGCGTTGGAACTGGGATCGCCGCTCGATCCGCAAACCCGCGGAAACGGGAGGCCCCCGTGTCTGAACCCCGGCCCGACAAGGTCTCGGAACCCGTCCCGCCCGGCGCCTGGCGCGCGATGTGGCTGAACACCATCGCGTTCACGGTCTGCTTCGCCGCGTGGATGATGTACGGCATCCTGATCACGTTCCTCGTGAAGAGCGGCGCCTACGCGTGGGACGCCAAGCAGATGGGCTGGCTGATCGGCATCCCGGTTCTCACGGGCGCGCTCTTCCGCCTGCCCGTGGGGATCGCGACCGACAAGTGGGGGGGGAAGCCCGTCTACGGGCTGGTGCTGATCCTCTCGGCGATCCCCATGTACCTGGTCAGCGCGTGCGACTCCTACTGGGCCTTCTTCCTGGCCGGCCTCGGTTTCGGGTTCACGGGGACCAGCTTCGCGGTCGGGATCGCGTTCACCTCCGTCTGGTTCCCCAGGCGACTGCAGGGCACGGTCCTCGGAATCTTCGGCGCCGGGAACGCCGGCGCCGCGCTCACCGCGCTGGCCGCCCCGAAGATCCTCGAGGCCCTCACGGCCGGCGGCAACCTCGAGGGCTGGCGCACGCTGCCCAAGCTGTACGCCGGCCTGCTGCTCCTCATGGGCCTCGTCTTCCTGCTCCTCACGAAGAACCGGATCCCCGAGGGCAGCGCCGCCAAGTCCATGCGCCAGCGCCTGGCGCCGCTCAAGCACGCGCGGGTCTGGCGGTTCGGGCTCTACTACTTCTTCGTCTTCGGCGGCTTCGTCGCCCTCGCGCAGTGGCTCGTCCCCTACTACGTGAACGTGTACGCGCTCCCGCTCGCGACCGCCGGTTTCCTGACGGCCGTCTACAGCTTCCCATCGGGGGTGATCCGCGCCATGGGCGGTTGGATGTCGGACAAGTGGGGCGCCCGGGTCGTCATGTACGGCGTCTTCACGGTCTGCCTCGGATGCTGCGCGCTGCTGATCGTGCCCCAGATGGACATCCGCTCCCCCGGCAGCGGGGTGATGGCGAAGTTCCCCGGCGAAGTCACCGAGGTCTCGCCCACGTCGGTCGTCGTCGTGAACCCCAAGCTCGGCGCGCAGACCTACACGCTGAAGCCGCGGGCGGGCGAGCTGGTGACCGAGCAGGAGCGGAAGAAGAGCCTGCTGGTCCTCCCGCGCGGGCAGAGCTGGCAGGAGCCGGCCGTCGCCCTCGGCGACCAGGTGAAGAGCAAGGAGCTCGTCGCACGAGGCGTCACGGAGGTCTTCTTCCAGGCAAACGTCTGGATCTTCACGATCCTGTGCTTCCTGCTGGGCGCCGCCATGGGCATCGGCAAGGCCGGCGTCTACAAGCACATCCCCGACTACTTCCCCCACGACGTGGGCGTCGTCGGGGGCATCGTCGGCGTGCTCGGCGGCCTGGGCGGCTTCGTGATGCCGGTGGTGTTCGGCTACCTGCTGGCCGGGACCGGTCTCTGGACCACCTGCTGGGTCTTCCTGTTCGTCCTCGTGGGCATCTGCCTCGTGTGGATGCACTTCGTCGTGAGGCGCGTGATCCGCGAGCGGTCGCCCGAGGCCCTCGAGATCATCGAGCGTGGACACGTGAACTACAGCAGCGCGGGCCTCCCCGCGGACGAGGTGCCCTTCGATGACTAGGCTCGAACGCTGGGACGTCGAGGACGAGGCCTTCTGGGACGGAGAGGGCAAGCGGATCGCCAAGCGGAACCTCTTGATCTCGGTTCCCAACCTGCTCTGCGCGTTCTCGGTCTGGCTGTACTGGGGAATGCTCTCCAAGTACATCCAGAACGTCCACTTCACGAGCGCGAACGGGAAGCTCTTCGACTTCACGTTCATGAACGACGGGCTGCCCTACGCCGACGACGCGTACCGGGCCCTGATGTTCACGTTGCCCGCCGTCGCGGGCCTGGCGGGCGCGACGCTTCGCATCCCCAACTCGTTCATGATCGCGATCGCGGGCGGCCGCAACGTGAAGTTCATGACCACGTTGCTGCTGATCCTGCCCGCTCTCGGAGCCGGGTTCGCACTCCGGAATCCCGACACGCCCTTCACCATGTTCATCCTCCTCGCCGCCCTGTCCGGCGTGGGAGGCGGCGCCTTCGCCTCGTCGATGTCGAACATCTCCTTCTTCTTCCCCAAGCGCATGCAGGGGCTCTCCCTGGGGCTCAACGCCGGGCTCGGCAACGCCGGCGTGAGCGTCATGCAGTTCCTCCTGCCCTGGATCATCACGTTCGGGCTGTTCGGCGGGGACCCCTACAAGGCGGTGTTCTCCGGCCAGATGCGCGACGTCTGGATCCACAACGCGGGCTTCGTGTGGGTGCCCATCCTCGGCTTCCTGGTCGTCGCGGCCTTCCTGGGGATGAACAACCTGCCCCAGCACAAGACCGGGTCCACGTTCGTGGCCGTCGGGAAGTTCCTCTGGCTCACGGTGCTCGGCTACCTCGGGGCGACGATCGCCATCGTGCTGCTCCTCGCGCCGTGGGGCGGGTTCCCCGTGCTGCTGAAGATCTTCGTGGTCCTGATCGTCGCGGTGGTGACGACGCTCGCCGCGATGCGCTACCTGACGCCCCGGGAGACGAAGGAGAACCTGGTCGGGCAGTTCGCCATCTTCCGCAACAAGCACACGTGGGTCATGACGTGGCTGTACACGATGACGTTCGGTTCCTTCATCGGATACGCCAACGCCTTCCCGAAGCTCATCTCCGACGTGTTCGGCGTGATCCGGGTCGGAGCCGACGGATTGCCGCTGGCCCAGACGGTGGCCAACGCGAACGCGCCGGCGGCGGACCACTACATCTGGATCGGTGCCGGCGTCGGCGCGCTGATCCGTCCTGTCGGCGGCTGGCTGGCGGACAAGCTGGGTGGCGCCCGCGTCACCCAGTGGAACACGTTCATCATGATCGGGGCGACGATCGGCGCGGGCTACTTCGTGTGGCTGGCCAACCGGTCCCCCGAGCCCGAGCAGTACTTCCTGCCGTTCCTGCTCCTCTTCGTCCTGCTCTTCGCGACCACCGGCATCGGAAACGGCTCCACGTTCCGCATGATCCCGATCATCTTCTCGAAGGAGCAGGCCGGTCCCGTCCTCGGGTGGACCTCGGCCATCGCGGCGTACGGCGCCTACCTGATTCCCAAGATCTTCGCGACGCAGATCAAGGCCGGGACCCCCGAAGTCGCCCTCTACGGATTCGCCGGGTACTACGTGACGTGCCTGGTCGTGAACTGGTGGTTCTACGCGCGCAAGAACGCGGAGATCCCCTGTTAGCTGGGGGAAGGAACATGCCCAGGCAGGTTCGCATCATCGCCCTTCTGGTCACGGCAGCCCTGCTGCTGATCACCTTGTTTCCAAGGGTCGCCGCGTCGCGTCTTCCCGGCGACAACCAGGGGTACGCGCCCGAGCAGCCGATCGCCTACTCCCACCGGCTCCACGCCGGCGAGCTGCAGATCGACTGCCAGTACTGTCACTTCGCCGCGGACCGCAGCCGCAACGCGGGCATCCCACCCGGGAACGTCTGCATGAACTGCCACGTGTTCGTCACCTCGTCGTTCGGTGCGTACCGCGAGGAGGACCGGATCGCGAAGGAGGAGGGGCGCAAGCCGCGCCCGGTCGTCTCGGATGACCTGCAGACGCTGTACGACCACATGGGACTGGGCCCGGACTTGCTGACGCCCGACCCGGAGAAGACGCCCACCCCGATCGAGTGGGTCCGGGTCCACAAGCTCGCCGACTTCGTGTTCTTCGACCACAGCCGTCACGTCCTGGCCGGTGTCATCTGCCAGGAGTGTCACGGCCCCGTCGAGTCCATGGAGCGCGTGCGTCAGTTCAGCGACCTGACCATGGGCTGGTGCGTCAACTGCCACCGGAAGGTCAACGAAGAGGGCGTGAGCGGCAAGCGCGTCGAGGCGTCGACCGACTGCGGCGCGTGTCACTTCTAGCGTGGAGAAGACCGGGAACACAATGACCGGGAACACAATGTCGAACACGCCGTCGAGACAGACGCGGAAGGAGCCGCCGGGCGAGGGGTCCTGGGACGCCAGCCGGCGCTCCTTCCTGAAGCTGGCGGGTTTCACCTTCGCCGCCGCCGTCCTCCCCGGATGCGGCACGGACGAGGTGCGGGCCGTTCCCTTCCTCGATAAGCCCGAGGAGGTGACGCCCGGCCTGGCCCGCTTCTACGCCACCCGCTGCGGGGGGTGCGAGGCCGGTTGCGGCATCCTGGCGAAGAGCCGGGACGGCCGTCCGATCAAGGTCGAGGGCAATCCGTTGCATCCCCTGTCGGGTGGCAGCACGTGCGCCGTGGCGCAGGCCGGCGTGCTGTCGCTCTACGACGCACAGCGCCTCAGGGGGCCGGTTGCCGGCGCGGCACCCTCTGAGTGGGGGGCGGTCGACGCGGCGGTCCGGTCGTCTCTCGCGCGCATCCGGTCGCAGGGCGGCGCCGTCCGCTTCCTCACGGGCACCGTGAACGGGCCCACGCGCCGGGCCGCGATCGAGCGCTTCCTGGGCACGTTCGCCGACGCGCGCCACGTGACCTACGACGCGCTCTCCTCGTCGGCCGCGCTCGACGCGCACGCGGACCTGTTCGGGGTGCGCGTCCTGCCCCGCTGGCGCTTCGACGTGGCGGAGGTCGTCGTCTCCGTGGACGCGGACTTCCTCGGGCCCTGGGTCTCCCCGGTCGAGCACACCCGTGCCTGGCGCGCGGGTCGCAGGCTGGACGACGCGGAGTCGCCCTTCTCCCACCACGTGCAGTTCGAGTCCCGCCTGTCCCTGACCGGCTCCAACGCGGATCGCCGCGTCGTCGCGGCGCCGCACGAGCTGCCTGCCGTGATCGTCGCGATCGCCGCCCGGATCGCGCAGGCGACCGGCGCGGCCGCACCGGTCGCGCCGCTCCCGCTGGGCGCCGAGCTGGCGCGG
>JAUXCH010000139.1 GCA_030618975.1 Planctomycetia bacterium | reverse complement strand
GGGGCGGCGGGGTGGGCCGAGGGTTCGTCGGGCGCGGAGCGCTCCGCCGCGGGCGTTGCCGGGGCCCCCTCGACGTTGCTGCGAGCCGCCCGCTCGTGGAGGGCGTCGAGCGCGTGCCCGCGCGTTTCCGGCTGCGGTGCCTTGGCGCTCTCGAGCACGAGCGCGTCCTCCGGGGCCCGCGCGCCCGGGCCCACCATCAGCCGTACGCCCACGGCGACGAGGAGGAGGGCCGCGATGCCCGACGCCGCGAGGGCGAGGCGCGGGACGAGAGAGGGTCTCCGCCCGCGCACCCCCTCGGCCGGCGCCTCCTCGGTCGGCGTCTGGTCGGCCATGGGGGACGCCTGCACGGCGGCGATGTCCGCGCGGACGCGCGCGAGGAAGTCCCGCGGTGCCCGCTCGCCGGGCGCGCCGCGGATCAGGTCGCGGATCCGGCAGAGCTCGTCCCAGGTCTCCTGGAGGGCCGGCTCCGCCGCGAGGCGTTCCCGCGCCTGGGCGGCCGACGCGTCGTCGAGACGGTCGTCGAGCAGGTCCTGCAGCAGGAGTTCGTCGCGGGGATCCATCAGCGGCCTCCCGGGAGGCAACGCGGCCGCGCGAGGCAGGCGTTCAACCGTCGAGGACGCCGGCCACGTGACGACGCAGCTCGTTCCGCGCGCGGTGCAGGCGGCTGCGCACCGTGCCGAGGGCGATGTCCAGCAGGGCGGCCATGTCCTCGTAGGACAGTCCCTCCACCTCCCGGAGCACGAGGATCTCCCGGGCGTCCGGGTCCAGCCGGGACAGCGCGGCGCGGCAGGCCTCGTCCACCTCGCGCCCCCGCGCGACCTCGTAGGCCCCGGGATCCGCGGTCGCCAGCGTGTCGCGCCGGAGCACGTCCGAGCCCACGACCTCCACGTCCAGGGACAGCGGTCGCGTGTGCTTCACCGTCCTGCGACGGCGCAGCTCGTTGCGGCACTGATTGATGGCGATGCGGGTGAGCCATGTCGAGAAGCGGGAAGCTCCCTGGAAGCGGGGTAGGGCGCGCCAGGCCTTGACGAAGGTCTCCTGGGCCGCGTCGAGGGCGCTCTCCGGGTCGCCCACCAGGCGCCGGGCCAGGCGGACGATGCGGTCCTGATGCCTCAGCACCAGCAGGTCGAAGGCCCCCTCGTCGCCCGCCCGGAAGGCCTCGAGGGCCTCGCGGTCCGGATCGTCTACGGAGGGATGGAACTGGGTTGCCGTCACCTTGGACCCGGTGGCTCCTGCGGGGTTCCCTGTCTTGAGTACGGGCGACGGGCGGCCGCTGTTCGTAAAAAGCCCGCAAGATCGGGACGCGGCCCATCCTCACCCCCCCGACTCGGTCCTCTCGGCCCGTTCGAGACGCGCGGCCACGAGGCCGGCGAGGACGGCGTGCACGGGGTCCTCGAGCCCGGGATCGACGTCCAGCACGGCCGTGGCCTCGCGGCGGGCGTGACCGAGCAGGGGCAGGTCCCGCGGGAGCCTGGCCGCCCGGAAGCCGGCCACGCCGTGCTGCCGCGTGCCCAGGACGTCGCCGGTCCCCCTCAGCTTCAGGTCCTCCTCCGCGATCTCGAAGCCGTCGTCCGTGGCCGCGAGCACCTCGAGCCGGGCGGGCGTCTGGTCCTTCGAGCGGTCCACGAGCACGCAGAGTCCCCCCACCGTCCCGCGGCCGATCCGCCCGCGCAGCTGGTGGAGCTGGGACAGGCCGAAGCGCTCCGCGTGCTCCACGACGAGCACCGTCGCGTTCGGCACGTCGATGCCCACCTCCACGACGACCGTGGCCACCAGCAGGTGGACGGCGCCGCTCAGGAAGGCCGCCATGACGGTCTCCTTCTCCTCGGGCTTCATCCGGCCGTGCAGGAGACCGACGCGGTGGTCGGGGAGTGCGCGGGCCCACCGGGCGCGGCCGTCGACCGCGTCTCGGAGGCCGAGCTTGTCCGACTCCTCGACGAGCGGGTAGATCACGAAGGCCTGGCGCCCCACGGCGAGCTCCGCGCGAACCCGGTCGAGGACCTCGCGTCCCTGCCTGGCCGGGTCGACCACGCAGGTCTCGACCGGTCGCCGTCCGGGCGGCCGGCCCGTGATGACGCTCACGTCGAGGTCCCCGTACACGGTGAGGGCGAGCGTGCGCGGAATCGGCGTGGCGGTCATCACGAGCAGGTGCGGCCGCCGGTCGTCGCCGGCCTTCGCGACGAGGTCGTGCCGCTGGCGCACGCCGAACTTGTGCTGCTCGTCCACGACCACGAGGCCGAGATCATCGAACCGGACGGCCTTGGAGATCACCGCGTGCGTGCCGAGCACCAGGTCGACCTCGCCGCGGGCCACCCGCTCCAACGCTTCCTGCCGCGCCTTCCCGCGCCGGCCGCCCGCAAGCGTCTCGATGCGCACACGGCTGCCCTCGAGGAGGGCGCCGAGGGTCCGCTCGTGCTGCCGCGCCAGCACCTCGGTCGGCGCCATGAACGCTCCCTGGTGACCGCGCGCGACGACGGCGAGCAGCGCGTAGGCGGCGACCGCCGTCTTTCCGCTCCCCACGTCGCCCTGGAGCAGCCGGTTCATCGGATGGGGGCGTGCGAGGTCCGCGGCGATCTCGGCGACGACGGCGTCCTGCGCCTCCGTCAACGAGAACGGCAGACGCGCCCGGATGCGCGCGTCGAGGCGCGCGTCGACCGCGATGGCGGGGGCCCGCTCCGCGAGTCGATTCCGGCGACGCCGCGCGAGCAGGATCTCGTGGACGAGAAGCTCGTCGAGGGCCAGGCGGCGCCGCGCCTGCTCGGCGTCTTCGAGGCGGTCCGGGAAGTGGAGCGCGCGGAGCGCGTCGGCCAGGCGCGGCAGGCCCAGGGCGGCGAGCCGCTCGGGGGGCAGCGAGTCGGCGAGCGCGTCGGCGGCGGGGAGCGCATTCCAGACGGCGCGCCGCACGACCGGCGCCGTGAGCCCGCTCGTGAGCGGATGCACCGGGACGAGGCGGTTGGCGCCCGGCACGCCGTCCTCGCTCTCTTCGCCCTCGGCCGGCAGGTGCTCGATCGCCGGGGAAGCGAGCTCCACCGCGCGGCCGCGCGCCTTCACGGTCCCGAACAGGGCCACGGACGTGCCTGCCTGCAGCGCACGCGGCATCCACCCGCCCCGGTGGAACCAGCGCGCCTTGACCTCTCCCGTCGCGTCGGCGACGACGGCCTCGTGGATCGTGAGACCGCGCCGCGCGCGAAAGACCCTCGCCGAGATCACCTCTCCGATCACCAGCACGGTGCTGCCTTCGACCAGCTGCGCGATCGGCTGCGGGTGGCGGCGGTCCTCGTAGCGGCGGGGCGCGAGGCGGAGCAGGTCCTCGACGGTTTCCACGCCCAGGCGCGACAGGGCGCGGCGGCGCGTCGCGGTCAGCCCGCCCAGCACCGATACGTCGTCGCCGGGGACCGGCGGGGTACGGGCGCGGGTCGGCGGCGGAGTCACGGCGACCGCCGGGATCCCGCGTCCAGGACCCACGCGTCGGGCCACCGGACGGCGAATGCCCGCCGCCTCGCCTCTCGCGTCGGTTCGTCGGGCGACCTGAGGACGAGTGTCCACAGGGCGCGCGCCGACGCGTCCCGGCCGTCGTGGAGCCGGGCCATGGCGAGCAGGGCGCCGCCGTCGCCCGACGCGGCGGCGACCAGGAACGCGACGTCGGCGGCGGACTCGGGATCGAGGTCCGTGGCGGGCAGGGCCGGAGGCGCCGCGGAGTGCTCCTCCCACGCCGCGAGCGCGGCCTCCACGGCCGGCGGACGCACCCGGCGCGGCGGCAGCGCGCTGCGCTCCCACGCCCGCCAACCCCGGGTGCCCGCGAACGCGCCGACCGCAAAGGCGGCGGCGAGCGCAAACAGGAGGGGGGCGACGCGCGTCATGTAGGGGAGCGAAGCCTACGCAGGGCTGGGGACGGGTGCGTGCGCCCGGGGTCCGAACCCCTCCGGGACGCGCGCTTGCGGCCGCTCGTCGGGTCTGCGCGGGTGACTCTCGTGTGACCGTCCCTGGTGATGGTGAGACACTCGCATGCTCATGCAAAGACCCCTCCTCACCCTGGCCCTCGCCCTGGCTCTCCTGGCCGGCGTCCCCGGCGAGGCCGGCGCGGGTCCCCGCGATCCCTTCGACTTCGGCCCCCGGTCTCCGGGGGAGACCCCCGGGCCACGGGAGCCGAGGACCCCCCCCCGGACGGACGGGGCCCCGCTCGACGCGATCGGCCGGGAGATCGTCGCCCTCGCCCGGTGGCCGGGCAAGGTCGGGGTGCGTGCCGCGGAGTCCCTCCTCCTGAGGGGCGAGGAAGAAGTCGTCGGCAGGCTCCGTGAGGTGCTCGTGGCGGACGAGTCCGCCTCGCAGCCGGGCGCGGCATGGGTGCTCGGTCGCGTCGGCGAGCCCGTCCACGTTCCCGTGATCCTGCGCGCCGCCGCCCGGCGCCGGAACGGCAGCCGCGCCGAGGTCTTCTTCGACGCCGCCTACGACCTGGATCCCAAGCGGACGAAGGACTGGCTGTTCTCCTTCCTGCCCCTCAAGCGACCCGTCTTTCGCCAGAAGGCGACGGACTTCCTCCTCGAGCACGTGAACGAGGAGGACAGGAACCGCGTCGTGCGCCTCCTCGACGCCGAGAAGGCGGCGGTCAGGGTGTCCGGCCTCCGTTTGATCTCGGCGGCGAAGGTGCCGGACGCCCTCGATCGACTGATCGAAGCGCTCGCCGATCCCGCGCCGGAGGTCGCCCGAACGGCCAGTGTGCGGCTCGCGCTCCGCGACGACGAGGGACTCGTCGAGCGGCTCAACGAACTCGCGGTGGAGGGTCTGCCGCGCGAGCGCTCGTACGCGACGCTGGCGCTCACGGACCGGGCGCGCGCCACCGACCGGACCCCCTTCACGAGCACCACGTTGACCGAGCTGGCCGGCCGGCGCGGCATCCTGCACCCCGACAAGCTGCCTCGCGGCACGGCGGCGGTGGGCCTTGCGTTCGGGGCGCTGGCATCCAAGGATCCGCGCCTGGCGCCCCTGCTCGACCGGACGGTGATCGACGTCCTCATCGATACGATCGGCGGCCGCCACTTCCGCGACTTCTCGAGCCTCCAGGAACCGGTCTTCTCGGCGCTGAGGCGACTCTCCGGGCTCGACCTCCCCTCCACCGCGGTCGCGTGGGCGACGTGGTGGCAGACCGAGCGCGGACGCTTCAAGGCCCGCAGACCGTTGGTCGCCGTGCTCACGAAGGACCTGCCGTTCGCGTACGTCCGCTTCGAGTCCGTCTCCTCCGACGGACGGCGGCGGCGCGTCACCTTCCGCTCCGAGGACGGCTCGCCGCAGACGGGCGAGTACGCCCTCGCGCGCGGCGCGTTCCAGGCGCTCGTGGATGCGCTCGAGGAGGCGAGGTTGTTCGAGTCGAAAGGCGCCGAGAAGGCGCGCGCCGACGAGCACGTCCTCGTGACCCTCGGCGTGCTGAACCAGCGCCGCCAGATGCTGGTGCCCGCCACCGACGACCGCCACGCGCTCCTGAAGCTCAGGATGGACTCCCTCGAGGAGGTGAACCTGTGGCAGCGCTACCGCGATACCGACCAGTGGCCGAACGCCGCCACGTGGTGGGCGAAGAGCGAGAAGATGATGTCCGACGCGGATCCGGAGGCCCGGATCCTCATGCTGAAGGCCGCCATCGTCCACGCCTGGGACGACCTGGAGGGCGACCCGGCCCGCTCGGAGGCGCTGGACCGCCTCGAGGATCTTCGTCGCCAGGACGAGCGGACCGGCGCGCTGAGCGCGCCCGAGGTGAAGCAGCTCGTGGGCGCGGCGACGTCGTCCGTCGCCTTCGGCGCCGTCGAGGAACGCGCGGTCGAGCTCGCGATCACCCAGGAGCGAGCCTGGGAGGTGCGGCCCGAGCTCGTCGAGCTCCTCGCGAGTCGTAGCGAGCCCGCCGCGCGCGCCGTCCTGGCGAAGCTGCTCGCCGAGGGGGGGGCGCGCGAGGTCGCGTACGCGTTCGCCGATCCACGGCCGGGTCTGCGCGGTGCCGCCGCGCGCGCCGCCCAGACACTGATCGAGAACGCGCACCGGCTCGAGCCCGAGGAGGCCAGGGCGCAGGACGCGGAGCTGCGGCCCGGCCTCGAGGTCCTCTCGAGTGACGACGACGCGCTCGTCGCCATCCGCGCGGTCGTCACCCTGCAGCGCATGGGACGGGAAGACGGCGTGGAGCGGCTCGAGGCGATCTACCGCGTCGGCCACGCCGGCACCCGGATCGCAGTGGCCGAGGCCCTGGGCGAGATGCCGCCCGCCGACGCCTGGCCGTTCTTCAGCCTGATCCTCGCGGAACCGCAACGCACGGGCGGGGGGCTGCTGCGCGCCGCCGCGCTGCGCGGCATGGGGCGCTCCGGCCACCCGAAGGCCGTGGGGCTGCTCGTCTTCTACCTGCTCAACGATCCGAACCGCAGCGTGCGCGTCGCGGCCGGCGACGCCCTCGCCGAGATCGAAGACGACACGGCGCGGTTCGCACTCATCCGGGCGCTGACCGAGGGCCAGCCGGATGCCGAGCGGCGGGGCCGCCTCGTGGACGTGCTGGGGCGGATCCCGGGCGACACCGTCACCGAGGTGCTCCTCTCGTACCTGGAGGACGAGAACCGGATCGTCTCCGACATCGCGGCGCTCAGGCTCGCCGACCACAACGTGGCGGCCACGGTGCCCTACCTCGTCGCGATCGTGCGCGGCAAGCTTCCGGCGATGGCCCAGGCCGCCGTGACGGCCCTCGAGAACCTCTCGTGCGTCCGCTTCGACGTCGCGAGCCACGAGATCCTCGCCGAGCAGTACGAACGCTGGTATCAGCAGGCGCGCATCACGTCCGCCGGACAACCCGATCGCGCGTGGTTCCGCGACGCCCTGCGCCAGCGGGGCTACGACGTCGGCCCCTTGACGCCCTATCTCTCGGGAGACAACGATCCGGTCGCCGTGCCGGTCCTGATCCACGCCCTGCGCGACGAGGAAGCCGTCGTTCGCCGCGGCGCGGCCATCGCCCTCGAACGCATCACCGGCCTCTCCATGGGCGAGGTGGTCCGCACCACGTCCCAGCGCGACGCCGCGCGCGTCGCCGACGCGTGGTCCCGCTGGTGGGACCGCGTCAAGGGCCCGGTGGAAGGTCCGCGGTAGGCCGGTGACGGAGGCCGGGGCCGTTCGACCGCGGCGCGGCGCACTCGTCGTCCTCGCGGTGCTCGCCGCCCTGCTGCTCGGCGTGTGGTGGGGGCGCCTTCGTGCGGGTCCGCCCGACCTACGCGCCTGGGACGCGGAGATCGATGCGGCGGCGCGTGAATCGGGCGTCGACGGCTCCCTCCTGCGGGCCCTGGTCGCGGTGGAGAGCGGCGGGCGCCCGGAGGCCCTGAGTTCGAAGGGGGCGCGCGGCCTCCTGCAGGTGATCCCGGCGACCGCCCGGGCCGAGGCCGAGAGACTCGGGCTCGGCGCGCTCGACGACGACGACCTCTACCAGCCGGCCGTGAACCTGCGGATCGGAGCCTCCTACCTGGCCCGCCTCCTCGCGCGCTACGGAGGGGACGAGGCGTTCGCCCTGGCGGCGTACAACGCGGGACCCACGGCCGTGCGTCGCTGGCGGGGGCGTCAGCCCCAGCGCCCCGCGCTCGAGGTCGTGCTGCGGGAGGGCTACCCGGAGACGCGGCTCCACGTGACGCGCGTGCTCAGGTGGCGCGAGGCCTACCGCGACTGAGAGCCTTCGGTGCCGGGTCTTCGGTGCCGGAGTGCCTTCCGTGACGGAGGGGCCGCTTCGCCCTACCCGATCGACATCAGCAGCTCGGCGTTCGTCCGGTACTGCACCATCTGCTCGCGGAGGCTGTCCATGACGCTCTGGGGGTCCCGGCCCGCCATTTCCTTGCGCATCAGGTTGACGCGCCTGAGCTCCTCCGGGTGCAGGAGCAGATCCTCGTTGCGGGTGCCGGAAGCGGGCAGGTTGATGGCGGGCCAGACGCGGGCGTTGGCCATGTCCCGGTCGAGTACGACCTCCATGTTCGCCGAGCCCTTGAACTCCTCGAAGATCACGGTGTCCAAGCGGCTGCCCGTGTCGATGAGGGTCGTCGCGACGATCGTGAGGCTCCCGCCGTCCTCGATGTTGCGCGCCGCGCTGAAGAAGCGCTTCGGCTTGGTCAGGGCCTTGGCCTCCAGACCACCGGTGAGGATGCGCCCGCTGGGACCGGAGGTGTTGTTGTAGGCGCGCCCGAGTCGCGTGATGGAGTCGAGGAGCAGCACGACGTGACGCCCGTACTCGACCATGCGCTTCACCCTCTCCATGACGAGCTCGGCGACGCGGATGTGGTTCGACGCGGGACGGTCGAACGTGGAGGCGATCACTTCGCCACGCACGGAACGCCGCATGTGCGTGACCTCTTCGGGGCGTTCGTCGACGAGCAGCACCACGATGTCGACGTCCGGGCTGTTGTGCGCGATCGAGTCCGCCAGCTTCTGCAGGATCACCGTCTTGCCTGCGCGCGGTGGAGACACGATGAGGGCGCGCTGGCCCCGGCCCAGCGGGCAGAACAAGTCCATCACGCGCATCTCGAGATCGTCGGGCGAGACCTCGAGGATGAAGCGGGTGTCCGGGAACACGACCGTGAGGTTCTCGAACGCCGTCACGCTCTGCAGGTCGGCCGCTGCCTCGTGGTTCACCTCGTCGACGATGTGCAGCGCGAGAAGCGGTTCGCCCGGCCGGGACCGCCGCGCGGTGCCGCTCACCCAGTGCCCCGCCTTCAGTCCGAACTTGCGGATGAGACCGGCGGCGACGTAGACGTCCTCCGGGTGCTGGCTGTAGTTGCGCTCGGGATTGCGCAGGAAGCCGTAGCCGTCGGGGTGTAGCTCGAGGAGGCCCTCGACGAATACGTTCTCCGCCCGGCGGGGTGCGGGCGCCTCCTGCAGCAGGCGGTAGAGCGTCTCGCTGCGGCGCTCCCGCTCCCGCACCTTGAGGCCCTGTTCCCGGGCGAGGCGCACGACCTGGACGTCGTCGAGGACGCCGAGCGCCGAGACGTGGTACGCGCCGCGCCGGATGCCCGCGAGGATCTCGCGGGGCTCGGTCCCGGCCGGCGCCTTCCGGGCGGGCGCGGTGGGCTCCTCCTCCTCGTACGGGACGATCTCCTCGTCCTCCTCGGGGAGCGGCGGGATGGCCGGCGTGATCGTCTCCGAGAACGCCTCGTCGGCCTCCTGGACGCCGGCCTCGGCGGCGGGCGGCGCCGGATCGGACGCGGGCGTCTGCCGGCGTTCGAGGACCTTCCTCTCCCCGGACGGGGCGACGGGGGCTTCGAGAGCCTCGGCCACCCGCTCTGTCTTGCGCTGCGCCGCCTTCTTCGCCGGGGCGGGCTTCTTGCGCGTCGCCGGCTTCTTGCGCGTTCCGACGGCCTTCTTCCTCGCCACCTTCTTCTTCTTCACCGTCGTCGGAGCTTTCTTCTTCGCGGCGCCCTGCTTCTTCTTCG
>JAUXCH010000417.1 GCA_030618975.1 Planctomycetia bacterium | reverse complement strand
CTCGGCGGCCGTGCCTGCCCCTTCCCCCACCCCTGCCCCCACGCCCTCCGCCACGCCCTCCGCCGGCCCCACGGCCGTGCGCGGCCGGATCGCCCTCGTGTCCCTGGGCTGCGCCAAGAACCTCGTCGACAGCGAGGGACTCGTGGGTGCGCTCCGTTCCGCGGGCTTCGACCTCGCGGAAACGGTGGAGGAGGCCGATCTCGCGCTCGTCAACACGTGCGGGTTCATCGACCCCGCGAAGGAGGAGAGCATCGAAGCGATCGTGGCGGTCGCCCGTCACAAGGAGTTCGGCCGCCTGCGCGGACTCATGGTCGCCGGCTGCCTCGTGGAGCGCTACCTCGACGACCTGAAGCGCGACATGCCGGAGGTGGACTGCTGGCTCGCCTTCCGCGACTACGCCCGGATCGTCGAGGAAGCCGAGGCGCTGATGGGCCTGCCCCAGGTCCCGCGCGAGGCGCACGAGCGCGTCCTCCTGACGCCCTCCCCGTACGCCTACCTGAAGATCAGCGAGGGATGCGACCAGAAGTGCGCGTTCTGTGCCATCCCCGGCATTCGGGGCCGCCTGCAGAGCCGTACGATCGAGGTCAACGTCGAGGACGCGCGCCGCATCGCCGCCCAGGGCGTGGCCGAGATCGACATCGTGTCCCAGGACACGACCGCGTACGGACGCGACCTCTACGGTCGCCCGCGTCTCACCGACCTGCTGCAGGCGCTCACGGCGATCGACGGCCCGGCGTGGTGGCGCATCCTCTACCTGTACCCGTCGATCCTCCGCGACGACGTGCTGGAGGAGATCGCGGGAAACGACCGCATCGTGAAGTACGTCGACCTGCCGCTCCAGCACATGAGCGGCCGGATGCTGACGCGCATGCGGCGTGGCATCAGCGCAGAGCGACAGCACGCCCTCCTGGAGAGGATCCGCGACGTCGTGCCCGAGGTGGCGCTGCGCACCACCCTCATCACCGGCTTTCCCGGCGAGACCGCCGAGGACCACGCCGAGAGCCTGGCCTACGTGCGGGACGGCTGGTTCGACCGCCTGGGCGTCTTCACCTTCTCCCGGGAGGAAGGCACGGCCTCCTACGACCTGGACGGCCAGGTCCCTCCCGAGGTGGCCGAGGAGCGACGGGCCGAGCTGATGGAGGCCCAGCAGGCGGTCCACTTCGCGTTCAACCGCGACAAGGTGGGGCGAACCCTGGACGTGCTCGTCGAGGAGATCGACGCGGTGCGGGACACGGCCAGCGGCCGGACGGCCTGGGACGCCCCGGACGTGGACGGGAGGATCCACGTCGCCGGCGGCGGCGGCCTGCGGCCGGGAACGGTCGTGCCCGTGGCCGTCACGGGTGTTTCCGACTACGACCTCGAGGGGACCCTCCCGACAGCGTGACGCGGGGGAGGTAGAATCCGGCACGGTGACGGAGGCGGCATGGGCTGGGCCAATCGAATCACGGTTTTGCGCGGCGCGATGACTGCCGCGGTCCTGGTGGTACTCCTCGTCTCCGCCCCGGATCCGAGCCCCGCCACGTACTGGGTCGCCTTCGTGCTCTTTGCCATCACCGCGTTCACGGACGCGCTGGACGGCGCCCTGGCCCGGCACTTCAAGGAGGTGTCGGTGTTCGGGCGAATCGCCGATCCCCTGGTCGACAAGCTCCTGGTGCTGGGCACGGCGATCGTCGTCCTGCCGCTCGACTCGATGTCACGCGTCCTCCCGGCCTGGGCGGTCGTGACGATGCTCGCCCGGGAGTTCCTCGTCACCGCGCTACGCGGCGCCGTGGAGGGCAAGGGGGTCTCCTTCGGCGCGGTGTGGCTGGGCAAGTGGAAGATGGTGCTCCAGTGCGTCGCGATCGGAATGGTGCTGCTGTACGGCGCCGGCGTCGGACTCGCCCGCCTGGCCCTGGACGGCGAAGGAGGCACCTGGAGCGTGGCCCACGTCCTCGTCTGGGCGGCCACGATCCTGACGGTCATCTCCGGCCTCGACTACGGACGCCGGGCCTGGGCCGTTCTCACACGCGACTGAGAGGCCGCTCGCGAGACGGTCTGCGGGCGGACCTCGGCCCTTGCGACAGGGGGCTATACTCCCCGCCTCGCCCACCGCTTCGGGCGTCCCCAGGGAGCATCGCATGGCCAAGGAGCCCCGGCCCCGTCGCGAACGCAAGGTGGATCGGCCCGCCAGGAAGGGCAACGGTGACGAGGGGAGACCGCCCGCGGTCAAGCCCGTGCAGCCGCCGGCCGTCAAGCCCGTGCAGCCGCCGGCCGTCAAGCCCGTGCAGCCGCCGGCCGCCAAGCCCGTGCAACCGCCGGCCGTCAAGCCCGTGCAGCCGCCGGCCGTCAAGCCCGTGCAACCGCCGGCCGTCAAGCCCGTGCAGCCGCCGATGGCCAGGCCCGCGATGCCCCCGGCCGCCAAGCCGGTACAGCCGGGGCAGCCCGTGGCGAAGCCGGTCCAGCCCGTGAGGCGGGCGCCTGCGCAGCCCGTGGCGGCCGTCGCGACGCCCGTCAAGGCCCCCGCCGCCGAGCCCGTGGAGCCCGCCGGACGGGGTCGCCGGAGCGGCGGCGCGAGGCGCGGCGGACGGCCGATGGCCGAAGAGGAGATCGGCCGTGGCGGTCGCGGCGGCCGGGGGGGACGAACCCCGCGTCACGGCTCCGGCGGCATGAGCTTCGCGATGAAGGCCGCCCTGATCACCGGCGGTGCGACGCTGCTCGTCATGGCGATCGGGCTCGCGCTGGCCGGCTCCGGACCCGACGCGGACAAGACGATGGACGACGCGGGACACGCGGCCGTCCAGATGCTCGCGCGCACCGACGTGAAGTGGTGGGCCGGAGGTTCCACCGGGGTGGATCCGATCAAGCGCACCCAGCGCGTGTTCGTGGATCTCTTCGGCCAGCAGGGGAAGGACTGGTGGGAGGAGCGGAGGAACTTCATCAAGACCGCCTTCACCCAGACCGAGGACTGGGACCCCGAGGAGATCGACCACCTCAAGGAGGCGAAGAAGCACTACACCGAGGGTGAGGACAAGTGGTCCGGCGGCGGTACCGACGATCCGTCGAAAACCGCGGCCAAGGTGCTCAGGAAGCTCGCCGGCCCCGGCAGCTCCGTCGTCCGCGACCCGGGCTACATCGTCGTGGGCGCGTGGATCCGCGAGACGGAGGGAAGCACGGGCGAAGGCAAGAAGTTCGACTCCTATCCGCCGGCCGACCGGATCCGGTACGAATGGAAGAACTGGTCCGCCACCGACAGGAAGGTCGACGGCACCGTCGGCGGCAAGAAGGTCACGATCTACACCGGCAACATGGGCAAACCGAACTCGAAATCGAAGCCGCTCCGCGCCTACGTGGCGCTGGTACGCAACCCGCAGGCCCCGAAGGCCGGAGGCAGCGGAAACCTCGGGATCGTGCTCGCGCTCCTCGGTCCGCTCCTGGTGGGTGCCGTCGCCTACAGCCTCGCGGCCGCGCACACCAAGCACGTTCGCTCCCTCGCCCGCGAGATCGACCGCCTCGGCTCGTCCGGCGACCCGACCCGCATGGTCCGCGCGCAGGGCGGCGACGCGGCGCTGGTCGCCCGTGCGGTGGAACGGATGGTCGGCCACCTCGAGTTTCGGAGCAAGCACGGCGACGCCGATCTCGAGGAGATCGCCGACAAGGAACGCAAGGTCGCGGAGGAGATCCACAGCGCCCTCATCAGCAAGAACCCCCCGCGCCTCTCGAACTACGAGGTCGAGACGCTCTACAAGCCCGGCTTCGAGATCGCCGGCGACCACTTCGAGTACTTCCCGATCGACGAGCACCACCTCGGCGTGATCCTGCTCGACACCAACGTCCGCGGCCTGCCTGCGGCGCTGGTCATGGCGTCCGCACGGTCCTACGTGCGCGCGGCCGCGCCGGGCGAGCTCTCCCCCGCTACCGTGCTCAAGACGGTCAACCGCAACCTGTCCGGCGACCTGCCGCCCGGGCGGCACGTGACCGCGCTCTACGTCGTCATCGACACGAACGAGGGCAAGGCCACGATCGCGAGCGCCGGCCATCTCCCGCTGATCGTCTACCGCCACGCCAGCGGCAAGGTGGCCAAGGTGAACCCCGAGGGCATCGCCCTCGGCCTCGATCGCGGCCCGGTCTTCGAACGCGCTCTCCAGGAGGGCGACATCCCGATCGGCGTCGGCGACCGGATCGTCCTCTACACGGACGGTGCGCTCAACATCTGCAACGAGTACGGCGAGGAGTTCGGCGAGTCGCGCTTCTACGAGACCGTGACCCGCGAGGCCCCGAAGAACTCCCAGGCGTTCGTGAACTTCGTCGGCAGCGCGATCGACCAGTTCCACGTGAACGTACCGCAGAACGACGACGTCACCATCTCGACCGTGAAGCGGCTGAAGTAGGCCGGGGGGCGGACGTGTCCGAGGCAGAAATGTCCAGGGCCGGGGACTCCGGCTTCCCGACCGTGGGGGAGGTGCGCGGCTTCCAGGAGGCCATCGAGCTCCTCTACGGCGATCGCGACCGGGCCCGGGGGATCGACGGCACCTTCGTGTGGTTCGTGGAGGAGGTCGGCGAGCTCGCCCGCGCCCTCAAGGGGGACGACCCCGGGAACCTGATCGAGGAGTTCGCCGACGTCTACGCCTGGCTCTCGACCCTCGCCTCCCTGGCCGGGGTGGACATGGCCGAAGCGGTGGGAAAGTACGCCCGGGGATGCCCCCGCTGCCATCAGGCCCCTTGCGCCTGCCCCCCAAAACGGTCACAACGCACGCCGGAACAAGGACTTACGTAGGGGCGAAAGGGCAGGATGCACCCCCCGGAGGGCAAACCGGGGGAGCCACTGCCGCGTCCCCCTCGATCGTGGAAAACCGGGCTCCGGTGCCCCCCGGTGACGCATCCTCCACACGGTCGTGGCCTGATGAGGGTGGTCAACCTCGGGTAGGGTCTGCCGATTCCGAGGGAGGTGGAGGCGCCGGGAGGGCGGCTCCGCGTTGGGGAGGGTTCACCTGCGATGCGTCACGTCGACTGCTTGCGGCTCCTGATCCTCGTACTGCTGCTGCTCGTGGCGCCGGCCTGCCGGACCGCCCCGCTGGACGACGCCTCGCCCGGGGCCCGCCCGCCGGCGCCGTCCGCGCCGACCGCCCCGCGCCAAGTCGGATCGTAGCCATGTCGTTCT
>JAUXCH010000816.1 GCA_030618975.1 Planctomycetia bacterium | reverse complement strand
TCACCCGCTCCGGACGCGAGGTCGACTTCGTGGTGGGCGATCCAGGGCAGGCATGCGCTCGTGCGGGAGCCACGGAGCAGGGTGCTCCTGGAACATGCGGTATAGCGTCGCGACCTCCGCGGCCGTGTCGGCACGCGGAGCGGGGGGGAGTCCCTCGCTCGCTGTACTGTTGCTCATGCCTCGCACCGGCCGTGTCTCCCATGTCTGGGTTCGGGAGGCACGGCCCCCTCATCCTAGGGATCTCGGGGACAGAGGCGCTCGTCCGCTGCGATGCGAACAGAGCGGGGCGTTGCCTTGTGGCCGACGGAACGTGCACCGGAAGCGGCAAGGCTCGCGAGGCGGACAGCCGCTTCGGTCGGGAGCACGTCTACACGAGCAGGTAGCAGCCTCACCCGCTCGGCCCTTCAGCAGGTCTAAGCCTCGAGGGGCGCGGCGAAGAAGAGATGGTCGATCAAGAGGAACGTCTGCAGGGCGCGAGCCCGAGTGAAGCTGTCCTCCTCGGCGGCTCCGTGCACCACGCTGTGCCGCGAAAACGGGACCTCCTCGGCCTCCGGGTCGAACTGTCGCCAGAAGTACTCCGCCACGTACTCGCACAGGCTGTCGGTGAGCAGGAGCGCGCCCGTCCGGCCCTTCTCGCGAAGTAGACGCTGAAGGCGCTCCCTCCGCTTCTCGCCCTTCTTGGGTGGATCGAGGCGCAGTACTTCCTCCAGGATCGCGGTGACACGCGGCTGAGCCACGCTGACCGAACTTACGTAGTCGCCCTCCTCGTACTTCTGGACGGCTCTCCTCAGGATGGGGAGGTGGGAGTCCAGGAACTTCTTCTTCGACCATCTGTCCAGCATCTGCTCGAGTCGGCTGTGGTCGAAGTGGTCCAGTACTGCCTCGACCGCACCTTCTACACCCTTGTCTGCTTCGTAGGCTTGGTAGAGCTTCACGAAGGGGGAGTTGAGCAAGGCCGTGAAGGGGAACCAGCCGTCCTGCGCCATCCGACGGGTCACCTCGGGCTTCGCCGAGAAGACCTCCCGGAACTGAACTCGCGCGTACAGGGCCCCCAGCTCCGCCTCGATGTCGAAGTCACGCGGTTCCCCCTCGGGGCTGCTCGGTACGAGGTCGATGTACACGACCGGACGCCACCCGACGCGGAACAGAACGATCACTCCCTTGTCCGGCGGGATCTCGACGGGGCCGAACTTCATGCGCTCGATGTCGGCGAGGTCGTCGATCAGGGCCATCTCGCCCTTCTCAACCGTCTTCTTTGCCGCGACGCGGAGCATTACAGGGGGGTTTACGTGGATGTCCAGACCATCCGGGTCGCAGACGGCAACCACGCACGCAACCTCGTCCAGGACCATCCGCCGATCCAGCAACTCCTTCCCGATCAGGTTCGCGGTCAGCGAGGACACAGCCTGGTAGAGCGACTCGCCGTCTTCGGTCGTCAGGCTGCCCCGAACGAGCAGGACTGCCCCGTCGGGTTCGACCACCTGGTGCACGAGCCCAACGGGCGGCTTCTTCTCCAGCCGGAACTGGAACGACCTCATGTGCCCTCCATCGACAGCGTACCTCTGGGAGCCCAGACCGCCGGGGCCTGTCGGGCCACGTGCTTCCGTACGCTGCGCCTGGGCCCGGTACACTCCCAGGGTGCGGCTTTCAGCCATCCTTCTCGGTGTGCTCGTCTCGCTCACGGCTGTGCGTCTATTTCGCCCAGCAGTTCCACGCCGTAGTCCCATGACTGGTCGAGCGCCGCCTGTCGAGCCATGTGCACCTCTGCGGAAGTCGCAATGACCGAAACGGGTGCATGTGTTTCTTCGTGGGTTGAGTCGGACCTCGGCACCTCGTCCTCTGAGCCCCCCTTCGTTCCCATCGTGACGATCAGACCGATGAGGAGCCACACCCCGACGACGATGGCGATGATCTGCTTGCGGTTCATGTCGACCTCCGCGCTACGGGCCTTCCCGCGTGCCCTGGGCCTTCGTGATGGCGTCGGCGATCCAGGCTCCCGCCAGCAGGACACAGCCCGAAAGCAGGGTCACCATCCCGACAAAGGGCCACATGGAGATGGCCCCGGCGACCTCGTCATCGAACATTTGAGCGATTGCAGGGGAGGCTGCCACGGCAAGGCCCAGGAGGATGAAGGTCCACGCGAGTCGCTTCATGTCGTACCTCCGCTCCCCGCATCGTCGCACCGGGCCGCGAGCGGGTCCAGGGGGAGGTGGGGGAGGTGCAGACTCGTCGCCACGGTCGAGAGCTACGCTGCATCGCGAAGACGTGGCACGGGAACGCGTTGATCTACGTCCAGGAACCGGACGTGCAACGTGCGGAGCATCGTCGAGATTGCACCCAAGCCCGATTGCCCCCTCCAGGGAGCCACGGAGCGGCTTGTCGGGTTACGCGGAGTTACCGAAGGAGAAGGCCGAGTCGATGGCGCAAGCGCAACGCCCTCAAGGCGTTGCTGCGTGCGGGATCCATGAACGCGGGCGTGGATGGTGGCATCCCCGGCAGGACTCGAAGAGC
>JAUXCH010000615.1 GCA_030618975.1 Planctomycetia bacterium | reverse complement strand
GGACGCGACCCGAGTCCGCTCCCCACACCCAGAAGCGCGCCTCCGATGTGTGGCCGGCCCTGACCTCCACGTTCCGCATCCAACGGCCCTGCGGAGGCCTCAGGTTGATCTGGTAGGCACCTGGAAGGAGGTCCTCGAACTCGACACACCCTTCCGACCCCGTAGTACGCGGCTCCCACGACCTTGGCTTCCGGCCTTCCTTCGGTACGCGCCAGAGCCCAATCGGCACCTGGGCCTGCGGTCGACCCTTGCGGTCGAACACCAAGCACCGGAGAAGGCCCGCGTCCCCGGCGCGCGGCTCCTCACGAGTCTCAACGGAGGCCACCGCGCGTGCGTCCGGGGGTCGCGCAAGGAGCCGATCTTCCGCGTCCTCCACTGCGTGCGCCAGCCGTTCTCGAAGGGCGGCGTTCTCCTCGCGGACTTGGCGGACCTCCTCTCTCAACTCGGCCAGGCTGAGTTCGTCCAGCGAAGCCGGACCGTGCAGACGGGGGCCCGACTCCCCCGATTCAGCGTGGGTAGGTCGTTCCGGGGCGACCGCGCGATCACCTGCTGCGCCATCATGAGGTCCGTGTCTCGAAGCCGCGAGGAGCCCCACCCCGACGCCCACAGCAAGCGCGATGGCTACTACGGCGACGGCTCTCTTCGCCACTGCGATACCTCCTGTAGCGGGATCCGCATCGGCCACGGAATCTCTGGTGAGTGCGGCCCTCGCCGCGCATTCACCCTATCTGGCCAGAGGCAGTGGCGCCACGCCGCGGTCCAGTCACCGCCGCACCATGACCACAAGTTCCTCTTCTAGCGCGTCACGGCAGCGCCTGGATGTAGGGGCGTGTCACCTCCTCCACCCGGCAGTCGCGCGCGTACCGAAGCAGGTCGTCCGCGCGCGCACCTCGACGTCGCAGGTAGAGCCGCAGTGCCTCGATGGCCACATCGACAGTGAACTCGTTCGGTACTTGAAGCAGTCCGCCACGCTCTTCGCCGCCCCGTAGACACGCACATCGATGCCGTCCAGCGTGTGCGTCTCGACGCCCTTCGAGAACGCCCTGCCCGTGAACCAGAGCAGCCGCACCGGCGGGTGCGCCAGCCGAGGACGCTCCGCCTCCCAGGGGAGGGCGAGGTAGATCTCGTGCGGGACCTGAGTGGTCAGGTCGTACAGCGAGAGCGCGAGAGAAGGCCCCCCCCTGTCGGCACGCGAAGGGCGACGCTGACAATGTCCGGATGCCCAGCGGCGGGAGGTCGGCGAGCCGGAAGGGCCCTGTCCAGAGAACCGGGCGCAGGCGGGCGACATCCAACTGGTGTCGACCGCGGGTTGCGCGATTGCCTCACGGCGGCCACGCGGGCGCTCACCTCGCCTTGACGTCGACGTTGACCGTCTGGCCCTCCTGCACCTCGACCTCCTCCGCCGGGCTCTCGGCCACGTCGTCCGGCAACCGGATCCTGTACGCCCCGGCCTCGAGATCGCCGAAGGTCGCGGTGCCGTCTCGGAGCTCCCGGCTCCGATAGCCGAGCCACTCCCCCTTCACCGTCAGGCACTGGACCTCTCCCCGGGCGGTGGCGACGACCTCGCCGTCCCGCACCACGCGGACGCAGATCACCCCGGCGCGTCGCAGGCGGACAACGAGCACGCCGATCTCCTCGTGCGGCTCGGCCCGGACCTCGGTGAGCACATCGAAGAACCCGGTCGCGGACGTACGCACCAGAACGGTGCACCCTTCGGGAACCTGGGCGACGTGCGGGCCCTCGGCGGTTCGACGGATCGTGCCGACGTAGCCCCCTTCCTGGTACGCGAGAGGCAGCTCACCTGGGAAGGGCTCTTCCTCGGCGTCGTTTGCCGGAGCCGCACGGGCCGTCGATTGCTCGACCGGCAGGTGGATGGTGACCTCGGATGCGTCGATCGGTTTGCCGTCCGCGTCGTCGACGACGCGCACCCGCACTTCTCGCGGGGCGGGGACCTCGAGGAACAGATCGCGCGCCTCCTCCGGCACGTAGACCAGCCGCGACCACTCCTGCGGATAGACCTTGATCAGGTACAGCCCGGGCACCAGGTCCGCGAAGTGAACCGGAACCGGGTCGCGCAGGTCGAGGCCCTCGAGTTGGACCATGGCTTCCACCGCCCCGTTGCGCGGTTCCTGGCCCGAGATCCACATGTGCGTGGTCGGTTCGGACCACGCCTCCGGCACGCGCAGCGTGCCGTTCAGGGTGTGCCGGGCGGATTGCTCGCGTGGAGACACGACCAGCTTCACGTAGGACGGGACGTCTGCGGCAACGTCGACGTCCGCGGCGGCCCACACTTCGCGGAGCGTGAACCCACCAGGGGGACCAAGCACGACGCGCCACCTTCCGGGTGCGAGCCCCTCGACGGAGAACTGGTCCGGCGCGTCGGGCGTCGGCCTCAGCCAAGCGCCAGCGGTCCACCCCCCGGTCCGCCAGCGGGCCTCCTTCTCGGACAGCGCAAACACCTCGTAGGGATCGAGGTCCGATGAGGTCACCACCTCAGCGCGGATGGAGCCCCCGGCGGCGAGCGCCACACGTTGAAACGGAATCTCCGGACTCGTCGTGGCGCGCGTCCAGCGCCGACCGGGCGCCCCGACCCACCAACCGCGGACGCGTGTGGTCATCGGGAAGGCGAGGCGGCCGTCCCGATCACACCGGAACTCCTCGCCCCGGGTGAGTGTCTTCTTCGTGGGGCTCGGCGTGTCCTCGACGAAGCGCTCCGTTCCCACCATGCGGAGCACGCTTGCGCCCGCGACGGGCTGACCGGATGCCGTGTCGACGACCTCGAGCCCGGGCCGGCCCGGCAGGCGCACGACCACTTCGACCCACCCGCCTTCGCCCACCGGCAGGTCGTCTGCCCGGCCCTGGTCGGATGGCCAGCTGTCGAGAGCGCGAACCCAGACGGTGTAGAGCTTGGCTGGAGTGAGCGAAGGTGGCTGTGCGCCGCCCTGCACGGTCAGCCGCACGGTGTCATCCCAGCGCCCGTCCGGCGCGATGTCGAGGGTCACGGTGTCCGGTCGCTCGCCAGACCCTACGAAGCGCAGGAGCGGCCGGGGCGCCGTCGCCGAACCGGAGGTGTTGGCGTCGTCCCTCGGCACACCGGTGGGCAGGGCGCCTGGGCCGGGCCGCTCCACGACCGCGTCGGTACTGCCCACCAGGTGCGGATCGCGGATCCCACGGTCGCGGAGCGACTCGGTCCCGTCGTCCTGGCGACCGGGCGGGGGCTCCGAGTCGTCTCGCCAGGGGGTCCCCAGGACGAGGGCCCCCGCCATCAGCAGCACGAGACCGGCCGCCAGCCAGGGGATCATGCGTCGAGGCACAAGGCCATCGTGTCCGGGTCGCTTCCGGACCGCAACCGCCCGGCGCGGAACTGCCCGCCCCGCGCACGAGTTCCCGCGCCGGGTTGTGTCAACCGCCTCTCTGTTTCGGTCGCAATGCGGACTCCACTCCGACCCTGCCTGTCAAATCGCGGCGACTCTCCGTAACCGGCAGAGAGTTCGAGATGAAGGCGTAGAGGCCCGCTGTTGTGCGACGGGGCAGGCGAGAGGGTCCCCCACCGCGAGTCCTGCGAACCGCTTCCGCAAGTCGGGCGCAGGGCGCAAGTTGTAGCGGCCGTTCGCGGGGGCTGGGATCGGGCCTCGCGCGAGGCGTAGCGGGCGCCGACGGCGCCAGGCCGAGAGTGCCTCCCCATCCTCCTCCTTGTTCGAAACTACGCTTGGTTCTTGGCGCCTCTGCAGAGGGCCCATATCAGGGCTCCCTGGGTGGG